>CANHTE010000063.1 GCA_947462945.1 Acetobacteraceae bacterium | reverse complement strand
CTTGGCCTGGGCTCAAGCCTTTCCGTGACAATGCTTGTATTTCTTCCCCGACCCACAAGGGCAAGGCGCGTTGCGCGCCGTCTTGTCCCAGGTGGCCATGTCATTCGGGTCCACTTCGGAGATCACGCGCGTTTCCTGCCGGGCCATTGCCGCCGCGCCGTAATCCAAGGTGGAGGCCATCTCGTAGCCAGGCTCCGCCTCGGGGGAGGCGTGCCGCATGTCGGTGACGCGCACCGGCGCGGGCTCCGGCAGCGGCGCATCGGCGGTGAGTTCGAGGCGCAGCAACAGGGAGGTGACGCGCTCGCGCAGGTCTTCCAGCATGTTGTTGAACAGCGAAAAGGCTTCGCGCTTATATTCGTTCAGCGGGTCCCGCTGGCCATAGGCGCGCAGGCCAATGCCCTGGCGCAGGTGATCCAGGCTGAGCAGATGCTCTTTCCACACCTGGTCAAACAGTTGCAGCAGCAGGGACTTCTCGACCATGCGCATGAAGTCCGGCCCCAGATTGGCGGCCTTCGCGGCCGCCACCTGGTTGGCCGCGGCCTCGATGCGTTCCCGCACCTGGACCTCGTCAATGCCCTCTTCCTTGGCATAGGCGGCAATCGGCAGATCCAGGCCCAGCGCGTCCCGCACGCGCTTTTCAAGACCTTCCAGATCCCATTGTTCGGGATAGGCATTCTCGGGGATGGCGCGGTCCACCATGGCGCCGATGGTCTCGTGGCGCATCTCGGCGATGGTCTCGCTGAGATCGGCCGATTCCATGTAGGCGCGGCGCTGGGCGTAAACCTCGCGCCGCTGGTCATTCATCACGTCATCGTATTTCAGCAGGTTCTTGCGCGTGTCGAAGTTCCGCGCCTCAACCTTTTTCTGCGCCTTTTCCAACGCCTTGTTGATCCAGGGATGGACGATGGCCTCGCCCTCCTTGAGGCCGAGCTTCGTCAGCATGCCGCCCATGCGATCACTGCCGAAGATGCGCATCAGGTCATCTTCGAGGCTGAGGAAAAAGCGGCTGCCGCCGGGGTCACCCTGGCGGCCCGAACGGCCGCGCAGCTGGTTGTCGATTCGCCGCGACTCATGCCGCTCCGTGCCGATGACGAACAGCCCGCCCGCCGCCTTCACGATGGGCTGGGCGTCCGCAACCTCGGCCACATGGCGGGCAAAGACGGTGTCATAGGCCTCGCCATGGCCCTCCGGCACCTCGGCCTTGGCCAGCATGTCGGCGTTGCCGCCCAGCTTGATATCGGTGCCACGGCCGGCCATGTTCGTGGCGATCGTCACGGCCCCCGCGCGCCCGGCCTGGGCCACGATCCCCGCCTCCTGCTCGTGATAGCGCGCATTCAGCACATTGTGCGGAATCTGCGCCTGCTTCAGTAGCGTGGAGATAAGCTCGCTCTTTTCGATGCTGGTGGTGCCCACCAGGCAGGGCTGGTTCCGCGCCCGGCATTCGCCGATCAGTTTGATGACGGCCTCATACTTTTCCATCGCGGTGCGATAGACCTCGTCATCCTCGTCCAGGCGCGCGACGGGCACATTGGTCGGGATTTCGACGACTTCGAGCTTATAAATCTCGGCAAACTCATCCGCTTCCGTGGCGGCGGTGCCCGTCATGCCCGAAAGCTTGGGGTACAGACGGAAATAATTCTGGAAGGTGATGCTGGCCAGCGTCTGATTCTCGGGCTGGACAGTCACGTCCTCCTTCGCTTCCAGCGCCTGGTGCAGGCCGTCGCTGTAGCGGCGCCCCTCCATCATGCGGCCGGTAAACTCGTCAATGATCACGATCTTGTCATTGCGAACCACGTATTCGACGTCGAGCTTGAACAGCACATGCGCGCGCAGTGACTGGTTCACATGATGCACGATGGAGACGTTGTGGCTGTCATAGAGGTTGCCCTCCGTCAGCACGCCGGCCTCGGTCAGCAGGCGCTCAATATCCTCCCCGCCCTTTTCCGTCATGGAGGCGGTGCGTTGCTTCTCATCCTTCTCGAAGCGCTCGGTGTCCTTCACGAATTCCACCATCACCGAATCCACGCGGCGATAGAGATCGGAGGTATCATCGGTGGGGCCGGAGATGATGAGCGGCGTGCGCGCCTCATCCACCAGGATCGAGTCCACCTCGTCCACGATGGCGTATTGGAAGGGGCGCTGGACCATTTCCTCCAGCCGGTACTTCATATTGTCCCGCAGATAGTCGAAGCCGTATTCATTGTTGGTGCCGTAGGTGATGTCGCAGGCATAGGCCTCGCGCCGCTCATCATCGCTCAGCCCCTGGACGATGACGCCGGTGCGCATGCCCAGGAAGCCATAGACCTGGCCCATCCACTCACTGTCACGCCGCGCCAGATAGTCATTGACCGTCACGACATGCACGCCCCTGGCCGGCAGTGCGTTCAGGTAGCACGGCAGCGTGGCGACCAGCGTCTTGCCCTCGCCGGTCTTCATCTCGGCGATCTTGCCGTCATGCAGGACCATGCCGCCGATCATCTGCACGTCGAAATGCCGCAGGCCCAACACACGCTTGGAAGCCTCCCGCACGACGGCGAAGGCTTCCTCCAGCAGGTCATCCAGCTCCGCCCCCTGGGCCAGCCGGTCCCGGAACTCGACGGTCTTGCCGCGCAGCGCCTCATCCGACAGGGCAGCGAGCGGCGCTTCGAAGGCGCTGATCGCGGGGAGACGCGCCTGAAACCGCTTCAGCGAACGATCATTCGCGGAACCGAACAGGGCACGGGCAAGACGAGCGAACATTGGCTGTGGATTCTCTCCGGGCGCCGCCCGTGACGGGGGCGGCTTTGGCGTGTCTCAGGTAAGGGCGCCATGGCCCCGGGTCAACGTGCAAGCGCCCTTGGGCCGGGTTGTGAAGGGAAGTTCCATCGGCCATTGTCCCGCCAACCTGTATGGATTCCGCCTGATGTCCCGTTTTCGCCTTGGTCTGCTTCTTTGCTTCGCTGCCGCCCCTGGCTGGGCGCAAGCCCCGGCAACCGCCCCTTCTTCCACCCCCACCCAGGCGTCCGCCGCCACGCCGGATGACGCGAACCCGGTGCTGGCCCGCGTCAATGGCCAGGAGGTGCGCCTGGATGAGGTGATCGCCACCGCGGCCGAGGCCATGCCGGCGGAACTGCGCAACGTCCCGCCCGTTTTGCTGCGCAGCATGCTGCCGCCCCAGGTGTTCGAGCAGTTGCTGGACCGCGCCATCACGGACCGCGCGATGCTGGCCGCCGCCCGCGCGGCCGGGCTGGACCAGGACCCCGAAATCCGCCGCCGCGTTCGCCTCGCCGAGGAAAACGAAATGCGCGATGTCCTGCTCCGCCGTGAGGTCCTGCCCCGCGTGACGGATGAAACACTGCGCGCCCGTTATGACCGCGACGCCGCTGGCCGCACCGCCGAGGAGGAGGTCCGCGCCCGCCACATCCTGGTGCCGAACGAGGCCGATGCCCGCACCATCCTCACCGAAGTCCAGCGCGGCGGGAATTTCGAGGAAGTGGCCCGCCGCCGCTCGACGGACCCGGCTGCGCGCAATGGCGGGGATCTCGGCTTCTTCCGCCGGGGGGACATGGTGCCGGAATTCGCCGCCGCCGCCTTCGCCCTGCAACCCGGGCAAGTGAGCCCCGCCCCGGTGCGCACGCAATTCGGCTGGCATGTCATCAAGGTGGAGGAGCGGCGCTCCTCCACCGGCCCCAGCTTCGAGGATAGCCGCGACACGCTCCGCCAGGCGATGATCGAGGAGGAGGTGCAAGCCGCCGTGCAGCGCATCCGTGCCACTGTGACGGTCGAGCGCGTGGCCCCGCCTGCATCGCCAACCCCTGCGATACAGGCCGAGCCGCCCGCGCCCGTGCGGCCAGCCACGCCCCCAGCCACCCGGAGATAAGCCATGACCGGCCCCGTCTCGCCCCTCGCGCTGCCGCTGCCCGGCATGCCTGCCATTGCCGGCGCCGAATGCGCCAGCATCGCAGCCGGCATCCGCTACAAGACGCGTGAGGACATGACCGTCTTTCGCTTCGCCCCCGGCACCACGGTGGCCGGCGTCTTCACCATGAACAAATGCCCGGGCGCGCCGGTGGATTGGTGCCGCGCGGCACTCAAGGGCGGCAAGGCACGCGCCCTCGTGGTGAATGCGGGCAACAGCAATGTCTTCACCGGCAAGGCCGGGCGCGAGACCTGCGTGCGCACGGCGGCTGAGACCGCCGCCCTCATCGGCTGCAAGCCGCGCGAGGTCTTCATCGCCTCCACCGGCGTGATCGGTGAGCGCCTGCCGACCGACGTACTGCTGGCCGCCCTGCCGGGCGCCGTGGGCAAGCTCAACGCCGATTCCTGGCAGAACGCCGCCCGCGCCATCATGACGACCGACACCTTCCCCAAGGGCGCCACCCGCACGGCGAAAATCGGCGATGCCACCGTCACCATCTGCGGCATCGCCAAGGGCAGCGGCATGATCGCGCCCGACATGGCGACGATGCTCTCCTTCCTGGCCACGGACGCGAAGATTCCCGCCGAGGCGCTGCAGAAGCTTCTCTCCAGGGGCTCGGCGAAAAGCTTCAACTGCGTCACGGTGGATAGCGATACCAGCACCTCCGACACGGTGCTGCTGTTTGCCACCGGTCAGGCGAAGCATCCGCGCGTAACTGCGGAAGGCGGCGCCATTCTCAAGGATTTCGCACGCGCCCTGGATGAGGTGCTGCATGAATTGGCGCTGATGGTGGCGCGCGATGGCGAGGGCGCGCAAAAGCTTATCACCATTGACGTCACTGGCGCCGTCTCCGCGAAATCGGCGCATCGCATCGCCATGGCCATCGCCAATTCCCCCCTGGTGAAAACCGCCATCGCCGGTGAGGACGCGAATTGGGGCCGCATTGTCATGGCCGTCGGCAAGGCGGGCGAACCGGCTGATCGTGACAAGCTGTCCATCGCGGTGGGCGGCACCTGGATGGCACGCGAGGGCGGCGTGATTCCGGGCTATGACGAGGCGCCTGTCGTGGCCCATATGAAAAGCCGCGAGGTCGAGATCACGGTGGATATCGGCCTGGGCCGCGGCAAGGCCCGGGTTTGGACCTGCGATCTCACGCACGGATATATTGATATCAATGGCAGCTACCGTAGCTGAACTCCCCATCACCACGGCGCGGCTGGTGCTGCGCCGCCTGGTGCCGGGAGATGCGCCGGCCGTGACGCGGCTGGTGAATGATTATTCCGTTGCCGGAAATCTGGCCCGCGTGCCCTTCCCCTATCGCGAGGAACTCGCCCGCGAATGGATTACATCGGCCGCGGAGCTGGTCGAGTCCGGCGAGGCCTTCCACCTCGCCATCACCCAGGCGGGGGCCCTGGTGGGCTGCATCGGCCTCACCCTCAAGCGCAGTGCCACGCCGGAAATCGGCTATTGGATCGGCCGAAAATTCTGGGGCCAGGGCCTGGCGCGCGAAGCTGGTGAAGGTCTGCTCGCTTGGGCGGAGACGCATCTGGGTATCACCGAGGTCGAGGCCAGCGCCCTGACCGACAATTTGGCCTCCCAGGCTGTTCTGCGCCATCTGGGCTTTGTGCAGGAGGGCACGGCGGTGCAGCCCTTCCTGTCGCGCAATCGCAACATGCCGGTGGCCATGTTCCGCCGCCTGGCAGCGCCTCCAGCCCCGCCCAAGCCCATCCTGCTCGTTGTCGCCTGCGCCCTGGTGGACGCTGAGGGGCGCATCCTGCTGGCGCAGCGGCCCGAAGGGAAATCCATGGCCGGCCTTTGGGAATTTCCGGGCGGCAAGCTGGATGAGGGCGAAACACCCGAGGCCGCGCTGATCCGGGAATTGCGTGAGGAATTGGGCATTGAGACGCAGGAGGCCTGCCTCGCGCCCTTGTTTTTCGCGAGCCATTCCTACCCGAAGTTTCATTTGCTGATGCCGCTTTATATCTGTCGAAAATGGCAGGGGCGGGCGGTGGCACGGGAAGGGCAGAACCTGGCCTGGGTGCGGCCCGAGAAGCTTCGCGACTATCCTATGCCGCCGGCCGATGTGCCGCTTGTGGCGCTGTTGCGTGATTTTCTGTGAAACAAGAACCTCAGCTTCTTGCCACTCCGATGAGGACCATGATGGCCAATCCGATTGCTTGCCTGCTCATCATCGGCAACGAAGTGCTCTCGGGACGTACACGCGACGCCAATCTGCAATTCCTCGCCACGCGGCTCGGCGAGATCGGCATTCCACTGCGCGAGGTGCGCGTCATCCCCGACGTGCCGGAAACCATCATCGCCACCGTCAACGAAGTGCGCGCGAAGCACGACCACGTCTTCACCACCGGCGGCATCGGGCCGACGCATGACGACATCACCAGCGAATGCGTGGCCCAGGCCTTCGGCGTGCCCTGGGTGGTGCATGAGGAAACCCGCAGCCTGATGGCGGCCGACTACGCCCGCCGCGACCCGCCTGTTGAAATGAACGCGGCCCGCATGCGCATGGCCACCCTGCCGCAAGGCGCCGTGCCCATCCGCTGCGCCATGACCTCGGCGCCCGGCTTCAGCATGGGCAATGTGCATGTGATGGCCGGCGTGCCGCGCATCATGCAATCCATGTTCGAAGCCCTGGCCCCCTCCCTGACCGGCGGCGTCCCTGTTGTCTCGCGCTGCGTGCATGCGCTGGGCGTCTTCGAGGGCAATATCGCAGAAGGGCTGGAAGCGATCCAGAAACGCTATCCAGATCTGGATATCGGCAGCTATCCCTTCTACCGCCCCACCCCTGGCAGCACAGGCTTTCCGGGCGGCGGCGTGGCCCTGGTATCCAAAGGCGTGCAACTCAGCGAGGTGGAGGCCGCCACGGCGGAAATCACCGCCATGCTGGCCGGCATGGGGGCGGAGCCTGTTCAGGGCGAGCCGGGCTGAGATAGAAAAAGGGGCCTCCGGCGGCTGGGGCCGGGGCCCCAGACCCCTTTCGTTTGGAGTTGCCTTACCGTGCCTTGGGCCAACTGCTCT
>CANHTE010000062.1 GCA_947462945.1 Acetobacteraceae bacterium | reverse complement strand
GGGCGGGCTGGTGGGCGCGCCTTTTCTGGATATCCACAAGATCGACGTGCTGGCCATCACCACGCCCACCATGATCTTCAAGGGCAATGCCTTCGACGCGGCGCAGGGCTTCCCGGCCAATGTGAATGTGGCGGCCGCACTCGCCCTGGCCGGCATCGGGCCGGAGCGCACGATGGTGGAAATCTGGGCGGACCCGGCGATGACGCGCAACCAGCACACCATTCGCGTCGAAAGCGCCGAGGTGCGCCTGACGATGACCATCGAGAACGTGCCGAGCGTGGAAAACCCACGCACCGGCAAGATCACGCCGCTGAGCATCCTGGCCTGCCTGCGGGGCATGACAAGCACGTTGAAGGTCGGCAGCTGAAAGGCAAGTTGCCGCGCGCTCTTCGCAGGCCGGTACTGGCGCGGGCGCCTTCCGCCCGCCGCAGCCTCACTCCGCCGCCTGCCGCATCGCCAGCGCGCGCCACACCTTCTCCGGCGTTACCGGCATATCAATGTGCGAAACACCCAGCGCGTCACATACGGCGCTGACCACAGCGGGTGGCGCCCCGCAGGAGCCGCCTTCGCCCGCGCCCTTCACCCCCAGATCATTGGAGGGGCAGGGCACCACATTCAGCCCCACGGTCAGTTCCGGCAAATCCGCCGCGCGCGGCATGCAGTAATCCTGGAAGGTCGCCGTCAGGAACTGGCCGCTCTCGTCATCATAGCGGGCGTGTTCATACAGCGCCTGGCCAATGCCCGAGACGATGCCGCCATGGCACTGGCCATGCACCAGCATCGGGTTCAGCGGCACGCCGACGTCATCCACCGCGGCATAGCGCACCACGGCGACCATGCCGGTGTCGGGGTCAATCTCCACCTCGGCCACGTGGCAGCCATTGGGGAAGTTGCACTCGGTGTTGCGCTTGTAGAGCAGCTCCTCATCCAGGCCCGGTGTTTCGTCTGGGATGTTTTCGGCCTGGGCTAGCTGCGCCCAGGACATGGTGCGGTCCGTCCCGGCGATGCGGAAAATCTCGCCCTCATGCTCGATATCGCCCTCGGCGGCTTCCAGCAGATGGGCGGCCAGGCGCTTGGCCTTGGCCAGCACCATCTCCGACGCGCGGGAGACGGCAACGCCGCCCATCTGCGAGGAGCGGCTGCCGCCCGTGCCGCCGCCGGCCGGCGTCAGGTCGCTATCACCCTGGATGAGCTTCACCTTCTCGAAGGGAATGCCAAGCCGCGCATGCAGCACCTGGGCGAAGGCGGTTTCATGCCCCTGGCCGTGGCTGAAGGTGCCGACATGCACCTGCGCCTCGCCCGTGGGGGTGATGCGCACCCGCGCCCATTCCTGCGGCTGCCCGCCCGAGGCCTCGATGAAATAGCCGATGCCCCGGCCGCGCAGTTTCCCATCCGCCTGGCTTGCGGCACGGCGCGCGGGAAAGCCGGTCCAATCCATCAGGTCCAGCGCCTGGGCCTGGGTCTCCTCGAAGCGGCCGCTGTCGATCTCGTTGCCGGCGCAGTTGATGTAGGGAATCTGGTCCGGCTTCACATAGTTGCGATTGCGGATTTCGTCGGGCGATAGGCCGAAGGCAGCGGCACCCTGGTCCAGCAGGCGCTCGATCACATAGGCCGTCTCCGGGCGGCCAGCGCCGCGATAGGCGTCGGTCGGCACGGTGTTGGTGAAGACGCAGCGCACCTGGATGCTGACATCCTGCATGTCATAGACCGTGCCCTGGATGCGCCCGCCGGCCACGGTGGGGATGCGCGGGCCGAAATCGAACAGATAGGCGCCCATGGCGGCCAGCGTATCGACCTTCATGCCGAGGATTTTGCCGGAGGCATCGAAGGCCATTTCTGCGCGCGTCACATGGTCCCGCCCATGTGGGTCACACAGGAAGGTTTCGGTCCGGTCCGCCCGCCACTTCACCGGGCGGCCGATGCGCTTGGCGGCCCAAAGGACCATCGCGCTCTCGGGGAAGAGCTTGCCGCGCAGGCCGAAGCCGCCGCCGACATCGGGGCTGATGACGCGCACCTGCTCCTTGGGCAGCTTGAAGATGAATTTCGCGAGACTCTCCTTCACGCGCACCACGCCCTGGGTGGGGGAATGCAGGGTGAAGTGGTTTTCGGCCGCGTCATATTCGCCGAGGGCCACGCGCGGCTCCATCGGGTTGCCGACCAGGCGGTTGTTCACCAATTCCACGCTCACCGTCTTGGCCGCGCGGGCGAAGGCGGCTTCGGCCTGGGCTTCGCGCCCATTGGACCAATGGACGCAGAGGTTCGAGCCCCGCTCGGCCCAGATCACCGGGGCGCCGGGTTCGAGTGCGGCGGAGGTGTCGGTGATGCTGTCCAGAATGTCGTAGTCAATTTCGACCATCTCGGCCGCGTCCTGCGCCTGGGCGCGGGTTTCCGCCATGATGATGGCGACCGGGTCGCCCACGAAGCGCACCGCCTCGGTCTGCAGGATGTGGCGATCAGGGCACCAGAGTGGCTTGCCGTCCTTCCCCGGCACTTCGACCATCACGGGGAAGAGACCCAGGCCATCGGCCTTCGCGTCATGGCCGGTCAGCACCTCGATGACGCCGGGCGCGGCCTTGGCGGCGGTGGTGTCCATCGAGAGGATGCGCGCATGGGCGTGCGGGCTGCGCAGCACCACCATCCAGGCCTGGTTGTCGCGGTTGATGTCATCCGTGTAGAGGCCGGCGCCCGTCAGCAGGCGCACATCTTCCTTGCGCCGCACCGATTGGCCGATTCCGAACTTATCCATGAACTTGTCTCCCACACGTTCGGTCCAAACTAGGGAAGGGGGGTCGCTCTGACAACGCGGGGCGGTTAACCTTTCGCACGGAGGAAACAAGATGCGCTTCGATCTGCCCGATGCCCCGCCCCATGCCGAGGCGCTGCGCCGCGAATTGCGCGACTTTCTGGCCGATGCCGGGCAGGACTGGACACCCGAGATCCGCGCCCGCTCCTGGATGGGTTTTGACCGCGGCTTCTCCCGCGCTGTGGGTGCGCGCGGCTGGATCGGCATGACCTGGCCGGCCGCCTATGGCGGTGGCGAGAAATCCGGCCTGGAGCGCATCGTGGTGCTGGAGGAAATGCTGGCGGCCGGCGCACCCGTAGGCGCACATTGGATTGGCGACCGGCAATCCGGCCCCCTCATCCTGCGGCTGGGCACGGAGGAGCAGCGCACACGCATCCTGCCCGGCATTGCGCGCGGGGAACTGGCCTTCTGCATCGGCCTTTCCGAACCCGAGGCGGGAAGCGACCTCGCCAATCTGCGCACCAAATGCGAGCGGACGCCGAATGGCTGGAAGCTCAATGGCCGCAAGATCTGGACGACCTTCGCCCATAAGAGCGACTACATGATTGCCCTGGTGCGCACGTCGCCCGCGCCGGAGGGTGGCTCGCGCCACGCCGGGCTTTCCCAATTCCTGGTGGATTTGCGCCTTTCGGGCATCTCCATCCGGCCGATCCGGGATTTGGCGGGCGAGGACAGCTTCAATGAAGTCACCTTCGACGATGTCATGCTGCGCCCCGATGATCTGCTGGGCGAGGAGGGCGCGGGTTGGGCGCAGGCCACCTCCGAACTGGCTTTCGAGCGCAGCGGGCCGGACCGCTATCTTTCCTCATACCCAGCGCTTGCGGCCGGGATTGATGCGCTGAACGCCGCGCCTTCGCCCGGGGCGGAAGTCACCATTGGCCGGATGGTGGCACGCCTGAACACGCTGCGCGGCATGTCCCTCTCGGTCGGCGGGATGCTGGAGCGCGGCGAAGCGCCGGCAGTGGAGGCAGCGCTGGTGAAGGATGCCGGCAATGTCTTCGAACAGGCGCTGCCCGAGCAGATCCGCAACCTCGTGGACCCCGCCGACAGCCCCGAGGGGCTGCGCCGCATGTTGGCAAGCCTGGCGCAACTGGCCCCCACCTTCAGCCTGCGCGGCGGCACGCGGGAAATTCTGCGCGGGATCATCGCGCGTGACATGGGGCTGCGTTGATGAGCGAGTTGCGTTCGATCCTGGTCGAGCAGGTGGAGCGGCTGGTGGCCGATGCCGGCGGCGTGGCCGTGCTGCGCATGGTGGAGGCGGGGGAATGGCCCGCCACGCTCTGGGCTGGGCTGGAGCAGCAGGGCTTGAACCTGGCCCTGGTGCCGGAGGAGAGCGGCGGCGTTGGCCTGTCCTGGGGGGATGCGGCGGCCATTTGGCTGGTGCTGGGCCGGCACGGCGCGCCCGCCCCCATCGCTGAGACGATGCTGGCGGCTGCATTGCTCTCGGCGGCGGGGATCGAAGTGCCGGAGGGGCCGCTGGGCCTGGCACAGGGGGCGGTGCCCTTCGGCCGGCACGCTGCGCGGCTGGTGGTGCCCAAAGGGGCCTGCGTCGCGCTGCATGCCCCCGGTGAATGCGTGCCGGCCGAGAATATCGGCCGCGAGCCGCGTGATGCCGTCACAGCCGAAGACCGGATCGCCCGCGGGCAATTGCCCAATTTGTTCGGCCCGCGCGCGGGTTTGCTGGGCCTCGCCTTGATCCGGGCCGCGCTGATCGCGGGCGCGCTGGAGCGTATTCTCGCGCTCGCGGTGGACTGGGCGAATACCCGCAAGCAATTCGGCCGCGCCATCGGCAAGTTCCAGGCGGTGCAGCAACAACTTGCCGCCATGGCGGGGGAAGTGGCGGCGGTGCATGTCGCGGTCCACCAGGCTGCGCGCGCCGTGGATGCGCGCGGCCTGGCTGAGGCCAGCTTCGAGATCGGCTGCGCCAAGATTGTGGCGGGCGAGGCCGCGACGATGGGCGCGGCCACCGTGCACCAGGTCTTCGCCGCCATCGGCATCACCGAGGATCACGAATTGCACCACTTCACGCGCCGGCTCTGGTCCTGGCGGGAGGAGGGGGGCACGGAGCGCTTCTGGGCCGCTGAGATCGGCCGGGCCGCCCTGACGCGGGGCGGCGCGAGCCTTTGGCCTGATATGACGGCGCGCGACGCGCAGGGAGTTGAATGATGCCGGATTTTCTCAAGATCGAGCAGGATGGCCCGGTCATCACCCTCACCCTCAATGCGCCGGATCGGCGCAACGCCATCTCGGGCTTTGAGGATTGTGACGAGGTAGAGGCCGCCTGCAAACGCATTGCCCGGGATGACAGCATCCGCTGCGTCATCCTCACCGGCGCCGACCCGGCCTTTTGCGCGGGCGGGGACCTCAAGGGCATGCGCGACCGCAAGGGCATCATGGCGGCCGATAGCCCGGCCGTGATGCGCGAGAATTACCGGCGCGGCATCCAGCGCATCCCCCTGGCCTTGTGGGAGTTGGATGTCCCGACCATCGCCGCCGTGAATGGTGCGGCCATCGGTGCGGGGCTGGACCTCGCCTGCATGTGCGACATGCGCATCGCCAGCGACAAGGCGATCTTTGCCGAGAGCTTCGTGCGCGTGGGCATCGTGCCCGGCGATGGCGGCGCCTGGCTGCTGCCGCGCGCGGTCGGCCTCGCCATGGCCGCCGAAATGTCCTTCACGGGTGATCCTCTGAACGCCGAGCAGGCCTTGGCCGCGCGCCTCGTCTCGCGCGTGGTGCCGCATGGCGAATTGCTGGGTGCAGCGCGGGAACTGGCCGCACGGGTGGCCAAAAATCCGCCCCAGGTCCTGCGCATGACCAAGCGCCTGCTGCGCGAGGGGCAGCATATGTCATTGCCATCGCTGCTGGAGCTTTCGGCCGCCTTCCAGGCCATCGCGCATGAGACGGAGGACCACAAGGAGGCCGTGAACGCGATGCTGGAGAAGCGCCAGGGGGTGTTCCAGGGCCGATGAACACCCTGATCGAACGCTACCCCGACCCAGCCATTCGCGTGCTGGACCCCGCCTTCAACGCGCTGCGCCTGCCGCTGGCCGGGCTGGAGCGGCTTTATACGGGAGCGCGCTGGAGCGAGGGCCCGGTCTGGTTCGGTGACCAAGGATGCCTCATCTGGTCCGATATTCCGAATAACCGGATGCTGCGCTGGTCGGAATCCACGGGCCTGGTGGATGAATTCCGCAAGCCTGCCAACAACGCGAATGGCAACACACGGGACCGCCAGGGTCGCCTCATCACCTGCGAGCATCTGACCGGCCGCGTGGTTCGGACCGAGCCTGATGGAAGCATCACCGTCATCGCCGAGAGCTATCAGGGGAAGCGGCTGAACAGCCCCAATGATGTGGTGGTGAAATCCGATGGCAGCATCTGGTTCACCGACCCACCCTTTGGCCTGCTGGGCTTTTATGAGGGCGAGCGGCGGGCGCCTGAATTGCCGCATACCAACCTGTATCGCGTGGATGGGCAGAGCGGCGCCATCACCTGCGTGAGCAATGATGTGGACCACCCGAACGGCCTGGCCTTCAGCCCGGATGAGAGCATTCTCTACGTCATCGAAAGCCGCAGCGAGCCGCGCCACATCATCGCCTATGATGTGGCCGGGGATGCCCTGCGCAACCGCCGCGTTTTCATCCGCTGTGCGGCGGGTGAAACACCGGATGGTTTCCGGGTGGATGTGGCGGGCAACCTCTGGTGCGGCTGGGGCATGGGGGCGCCGGGGCTGGATGGCGTGAAGGTCTTCAACGCGGCGGGCCTGCCCATCGGCTTCATTGATCTGCCGGAACGCTGCGCCAACCTGGCCTTTGGCGGGCGGCACCGCAACCGGCTGTTCATGGCGGCCAGCAAGTCCCTCTATGCCATCTATACCAATACCCAAGGCGCGCCCGGGGGATGACAGGCGGGGCTGGCGCTCTGCGCGCTTCGTGACACGATGCGCGCCAGGAAACCTGGCCAAGGAAGCGCCCCATGCCCGATCAGAGCTACACCGTGGGCGACCTTGTCGCTGAATTCCTCTCACGCATTGGGGTGACGACGGCCTTCGGCATTGTCTCCGTGCACAATATCCCGATGCTGGATGCCATCGGCAGCCGCAATACCATCCGCTACGTCATGTGCCGGGGTGAGATGGGGGGCGCGCATATGGCCGATGCCTATGCGCGCGTGACGGGCGGGCT
>CANHTE010000061.1 GCA_947462945.1 Acetobacteraceae bacterium | reverse complement strand
CGCCCGGGTAGCTCAGTTGGTAGAGCATGCGACTGAAAATCGCAGTGTCGGTGGTTCGATTCCGCCCCCGGGCACCACGCCCTCCCCTGCTGAACAATTTGGTGATGGCGCCTGCGGATCGCAGGTGGATTGAGCCAAATCATAACCCTTCAGCCCTGCCATGCGTGATAACGTCGGGCAGACCAAAACCACAGGGGAAACCAAATGTCTGACAGCGTTCTCGCCGCCCGCCGTGCCGGCTTGGAAGAGGCCTTCTTCGCCCGCCACAATGAAGAACTGCGCCAGAAGATGTTGCAGGCGGATGCCGAAAAATTCCGCCGGGAAGCGCTGAGCGCCGCCACCGGCATCGTGGATGACGCCGTGCTTGAGCGCCTGATGGCCTTGCAGATCGGTACCGGCACATTGGCCGCGTTGACCCTGGTGCCGATGGTGCTGGTGGCTTGGGCGGATGGCGCGATTTCGGCCGAGGAACGCCGCGCCGTCCTGGCTGGCGCGAATGAGGCTGGCCTGGCCGACGGTGGCCCCGCGCTGGAATTGCTGGAGGCCTGGCTGCATGTGCGGCCGGCCCCCGCCCTGTTCCAGGCCTGGAAGGACTACGTCCTGGCGCTGACCCATGCCCTCACGCCGGCGGAACGGCGCTCGCTGGAGGCCTCGGTGCTGGCGCAGGCGCATAAGGTTGCGGCGGCGACGGGCAGCTTCCTTGGCCTGACCTCGCCCATCTCCGCCACGGAAAACGCGCTGCTGCGCGAATTGGCGCATAGCTTCCACATGGCGTGATGCCCGGGGGGCATCACGCGATCAGGGTGAAGGCGAAGACCAACGGGGTGGCATCCAGGCCGACCGCATCCTCGGCCTCCAGCGTGATGCTGTGGGCCCCGGGCGCGATGGGCCCGAACACGGCTGCGGTGTTCAGCGTGAAGCGCCCCGCATCATTCACCGCGATCTCCACGGCGGCACCGCCATCCAGCCGCGCGCGCATCACATCCAGCCCGTCGCGATTATCGAGGGCGTAGCCGCTCAGCACGGGCGGGGCGGCCAGCGGGCCGCTGGCCATGCCGTCCAGCAGCAGGATGGGCGCGTAGATATCGGCTTCCTCGGCCGCGAAGAACTTCGCCATGCCGTAATCGGCGACTTCCTTGCCCAGCGCCTGGCCTTCGATATTGGCGCTGGTGAAATGGATGCCGCCATAGATGCGGCTCAGCCCGGCTTCGGCCGCGGCCTCCACGAAATTGTTGAAGCTGCGGAACACGCCGGGCAGACCGACGCTGGCGTTGCTGAAGGCCACATCCTCACCCAGCAGATAGGTCAGTGCCCAGGCGGCGGCGGCGCTGCATGTGGCATGGCCCGAGGTATAGTCAGGGTGGGGCGGCGTTTCGATCAGCGGCTTCCAGGTGGCATCCGACTGCGTGGCCGCATTGCCATCGGTATCCGCCTCACGGATCGCGGTGACGGGGCGCCAGAAGCTATAGGCGAATTTGGCATCCCAGGCGGCGATGGCGCCATCCGCCTGCACCAGGTTCAAGGCACCCAGCACCCGCGCGGCCGAGGCACTGGAATGGCCCTGCGCCTCCAGCACTTCCCCCGCGATCTGCGTCCAGCGGCCGGCGGGCGTATAGGTGCCCGAGAGGTCACGCCAATAGAATGCGATCTCGGTCTGTTCGGCGGTGCGCGTCGTGGAGTTGATGGCGCCGAGCGACTTCACCTCGTTGAATTCGGCCGCGTATTCCGCGCCGGTCAGGGCGGGCGGACCATCGGGGCGGAACTGGGCGCCATCCTCGATGAGGAAGGGTTTGACATCGCCCCATTGCGGCAATTGCGCCGGCCGGCCGGGCAATTCCGTGCCGCCGGGGCCGACGCGCGGCGTGGGAACCCAATCGCCCGGATCGGTGCCGGGGGTATAGGGGACGGTGGCCGCGCTGCCGTCATTGGCCCGAAGCGCGATCACCGCATCCGCCACCGAGATGCCGAAGGCCACGGCGGCATCGCGCTCGGCCCCCGGGGCGAGCTGCGCCAGATCCTGGGCCAGGCGCGCATCATACATCGCCTGCAGCGCCGCCCCCTGTGGATTGCCGATGCTGAACACGCTCAACGCCCGATGCGCCGCGGCGGCTGCCGCGATGGGCGCGGAAATGCCCTCCGGCGCGTCAAGGGCCACGATGCTGGCCTTGCCGCCGTCAATCGCCGCCAGCGTATCGTGGATGGCGGCGCTCTCGATGGCGAGGAGGCGCGTGGCGATGGCGGTCACATAACCGCCGATGCGGATCGCCTCCATGGAGACGAAGTTCCAGCCCAGCACGGGGTCCGTGGTGCCATCGGCCACGCGGGTGATGTCGAAATCCGCGAGCGTCGTATTGCCTGCGGCGTCGCGGATTTCCAGCGTGAAGCTGTTGAGCCCGACATCCAGTTCCACATTGCCGAAGCGGAATTGCCCCTCCGCATCCACGCGCGTGGTCAGGCCGGTGCCAAGCAGGGTGACGGTGGCGCCAGCCTCGCCCTCGCCCACCAGGTCGGTCCAGCGGAAGGCGGTGATGTCATCGCCCCGCACGCCGCTATCGGAGGAAGCGAGCAGCCCCAGGCTGGGTGCCAGGGGGGCGGTGCCGTCAATCATCAGGCTGAGCGGGGCCGAGGCCGCGCTGGTCAAGCCGCCCTGGGTTGCTTGCGCGGCGAAGGCGTATTGGCCATCGGTCAAAGCGAGGGTGGTGAAGGACCAGGCACCATTCGCCCCTGCCGTGACACTGCCCAGGCTCTCGCCATCCGCGAAGATTTCGACGCGCGCGAGGGAAGCGGCCGTGCCGGTGAAGCTGATGCTGCGATCCGCCGTCAGGCCATCGCCCGCCAATCCGGTATCGTTGGAAAAGCCGGTAATGACGGGCGCGGATGGAACGCCCCTCACTTCGATGGTGCCATCCGCGAAGCGCAGCAATTCGACGCTGCTCAAACTGTCCCGCCCATCCTGCAGGCCGCTGCCCCTCACGCCGCGCACGCTGACTTCGAAGCCGTTATCCGTGATCACGTAGTCGCCGCGCAGGCCCTGGAAGATGGCCGTGTCCCGGCCGTCTCCGCCGGAAATCACATCCTGACCGGTGCCACCGGTGAGGGTGTCATCCCCTGCGTCGCCGAATAACTGATCCTGCCCCGCACCGCCCAGCAGGACATCGGCGCCGGCGCCCCCCAGCAGCAGGTCCTGGCCATCGCCGCCATCCAGCGAATCTGCGCCGGCGCCGCCCAGAAGGGTATCCTGACCCGTACCGCCGAGCATGAGGTCAGCGCCCGTTCCGCCCAGCAGCAGGTCCTGGCCGCTGCCACCATCCAGCGTATCGCCGTCATTTCCGGCGAGCAGCGTATCCTGGCCATCGCCGCCGAATAATTGATCCTTGCCGCCGCCGCCCCATAGGACATCCTGTCCTGCGCCGCCCCACAGGAGATCGGCCCCCAATCCGCCAAAGAGGGTATCATTGCCCCCGAAACCCTGCATTTCGACGGGCTGAGCCGGGTCCCCGGCCGGCGGGACCAGGAGATTTGCCCGGGAATTTCCCAGGATGGGCAATCGGATCATGGCCGGCGCCTTGCATGTGGGGGTTTTATAAAATTGCGAAAATCACGCAATTGTTACGCTTAACCTAAGCATGATGCTGACAGCAGGCAAAGCAAATTCGAAGCATCCGAAGATGCCCGTCGCTCAGGCCCGCCCTGCCAACCCCGCATGTTTCACTTGTATGCAGGTCTGCATTACGTTAAGTTTATTTCATGCGAAATCATTTTATGCGACTTGCTGATGCTCTCCGCGCGCGCATCCTGGCAGGCGACTACCCGCCAGGCAGCCGCCTCGCTGAAATTCGCCTGGCAGGAACGCTGGGCGTCTCCCGCACGCCGGTTCGGCTTGCCCTGGCCCAGCTTGAAACCGAGGGGCTTGTCGCCGCCTCGCGCAGTGGCGGCTTTGTCGTGCGCCGCTTCACATTGCCTGAGATTGACGACGCCATCACCGTCCGCGCCCAGCTGGAGGGCATGGCCGCCCGGTTGACGGCCGAATCTGGCCTGCCCCCGCTGACGCGGCGCGCGCTGGAGGCCTGCCTCGCTGCCGGGGATGCGGCGCTGAAAGGCGCTTACCCGGATGCAAATGCCCTGGCGACCTACTGCAAAATGAACCAAAAATTGCATTCCCTCATTCTGGACGCCGCCGGAAATGCCGCCCTGAAACGGGCCGTCGGCGCCGTCAGCACCCTGCCCTTCGCCGCCGTCTCCGCCCTGGTGCCGCGCGAGGGCAGCGAGGCGGGCGGCAAGGCGCCGCTGCTGCACGCGCATCATCAGCACCATCTTCTGGTGGAGGCACTTGCCGCCGGCCAGGGCAGCCGTGCCGAGGGATTGATGCGCGAACACATGGAAAATGCGCGGCGCAACCTCCGCCTGATCCTGGCTGCCGGGGAACCGCACATGGCCCACCTGATTGCCCCCGCCTGAGTGCCGCCTTCAAGTCAGGCTGCGCCCCGTAGCCGCGTGCTACCGCAGGAAATCCGCGACCATCGGCCCCCAGATGGCGCTGCCGCCCGTGCCGAAAAACAGGCCATGCCCATCGCGGCCGAAGGGCGGCAATTGGCGCAGCACGATGCGCCCGCCCGCCAGACGCCAGGCGCCGGCCATATCCCGCGCCAAATCGGGGCCGAAAAACGTGTCATTCGCCGCGTAAATCCACAGCGTTGGCATGCGCGCCGTGGCCCCCCAGCCGCCCGCCACCCGCACCAGGCTTTCCGGCCGGCAGACCCTGTTGGGCTGGTTGCCCTGCCAGCCGCCGCGCCCGCCCGCCATGTTCACGATGTGACTGATTTCGGGCGGGTTCTGCGCCGCCAAGGCCAGCGCACCCCAACCCCCGGCCGATTGCCCCACCACCACGGCCGGGGCCGAAGCTGCCCCGGGCTGCGTGCGCATGGCCTGGACCACGGCCAGGATATCCCGCGCTGTCTCGCGCCCGGCCTGGGCGTAATCCGCCAGCGCGCAGCCGCCAAAGCTCTCGGCCCAGGCGCCGCCCGTTTGCCCATAGCCACGCCGCATCGGGATCGCCACCAGATGGCCGCGCGCGGTGAACCAGCGCACCGCTTCGCTCTGGCAGGAGGCCGGGCGCATGGCGGGCCGCACGGCCGGATCAGCCGGCGAGCCGTGGTTGATCACCACCAATGGCGCGGCACTTGCCGCCCCGGCTGGCCGGCAAAGCCGCGTGTAAATCCCGCCCGGCACATGCGCGGCCGGCAGGTTCAGCGTCTCACCCGCTTCATCCGCGCGAAGATCGGATTCGGCGACGCAGGCGCCCAGCGCCAGCAGGGCCGCCAAGGCCAGGCGGCGCATCACTCGCCGCCCTTGTTGCGCATCACCCGTGCCTTGTCCCGCTGCCAGTCCCGCTTGGCGATATCGGCGCGCTTGTCGTGCTGCTTCTTCCCCTGCGCGAGGCCGAGCACCACCTTGGCGCGCCCCTTCTCATTGAACAGGATTTCCAGCGGCACCAGCGTGGCCCCCTCCCGCGTGATGGCGCCGACCAGTTCGCGAATCTGCTTCTGGTGCAGCAGCAGCTTTTTCGGCCGCACCGGGTCGAACTTCGCCATGAAGCTGCCGGCCTGGTATTCCGGGATGTGGCAGCCGAAGAGGAACATCTCCCCCTCGCGCTCGCCCGCCCAGGCCTCGGCGATGGAGGCGCGGCCGAGGCGGAGGCTTTTCACCTCCGGCCCATAGAGCACCAGTCCCGCCTCATAGGTGGGGCCGATCTTGTAGTCGTAGCGCGCGCGGCGGTTCTGCGCCGCGGTGCCGATGCTGATGATGGGCTTCTTGCGCGGGATGCTCACCGCCGTCGCGTTCATGGCGAAACCCGCCCGGGGCGATGGATCAATTCAACAGTCCCGCGCCCCGCAGCGCGGCCTCGACGCGCGTGCGCGTGCTGGCGGCCACGGGTGCCAGCGGCAGCCGGCAGAAATCCGTGCCCTTGCCCAGCAGGCTCGCCGCATACTTCACCGGCCCGGGTGAGGTCTCGCAGAACATCGCGTCATGCACGGGCAGCAGCCGGTCCTGGATCATCATGGCGTCGCAGACGCGGCCTTCCCGCCAGGCGCGCTGCATCTCCGCGCATAGGCGCGGCGCGATGTTGGCGGTGACGGAAATGCAGCCCAGCCCGCCCACGGCATTGAAGGCCAGCGCCGTGTGATCCTCACCCGAGAGCTGGATGAAATCCGCCCCGCAGCTGGCACGCTGGTGCAGCGGGCGGGCCAGATTGGCCGTGGCATCCTTCACGCCCACGATGTTGCGGTGCTGCGCCAGGCGGCCCATCGTCTCGGGCGTCATGTCCACCACGCTGCGCGGGGGGATATTGTAGATGATGAGCGGCAGGTCCACAGCGTCCGCAATCGCGGTGTAGTGCAGGAACATCCCCTCCTGCGTCGGCTTGTTGTAATAGGGCGTCACCACCAGCGTGGCATCCGCGCCGGCCTTCTTGGCGTGATGGGCGAAATCAATCGCCTCGGCCGTGGAGTTGCTGCCGGCACCTGCCACCACGGGCACCCGGCCGCGCGCGACCTCGACGCAGATTTCCACCACGCGCTTGTGCTCGGCATGGGAGAGGGTGGGCGATTCGCCGGTGGTGCCGACGGGGACGAGGCCATCAATCCCCTCGGCGATCTGCCACTCGACGAAGTCGGCGAAGGCCCGCTCATCCAGGCTGCCATCCGCGCGCATGGGCGTGATGAGGGCGGTGAGCGAACCTTGCAGGCGCAACGCCTGGGAATGGGTGTGGGACATGGCGTGCTTCCTGATGGCTTTGCCGCAAACTAGGAGCGACTCGGTTTCGTCACAAGCGCGCATGCCGGATGACCGCCTTGCGCCGACGGGTTACAAGGCCTGATGCGTCGCATCCTTGCCGTCCTGGCCCTCCTCCTCCTCATCCAGCCGGCGTTGGCCCAGCCAGCCCGCGAGGCGGGGCGCCAGGCCCTGGCCGCCGCCCAAGGCCAGCGCTGGGGCGAGGCGCAATCCGCCGCCGCCCAGGCCGACCCGCTGAT
>CANHTE010000060.1 GCA_947462945.1 Acetobacteraceae bacterium | reverse complement strand
TCGCTTCCTCGGCGATGATCAGCGCGCCCGGGGCCTGTTCCGCCAGCATGGCGTTGGTGCGCTGAAGAAAGCCCACCGCGTCCCGATTGTCATTGCCGCCATCCGCATTTGGCGCCCATTCGCCAGGGCCGCGTGAATAATCGAGATGAATCATGGAGGAGACGGCGTCCACCCGCAGCCCATCCGCGTGATAGCGCTCCAGCCAGAACAGCGCGTTGGAGGCCAGGAAGGCCTGCACCTCCTTGCGGCCGTAATCATAGATGGCGGTTTGCCAATCCGGGTGCCAGCCGCGCCGTGGGTCCGGGTGCTCATACAAGGCGGTGCCGTCGAACCGCGCCAGGCCATGCGCATCATCCGGGAAATGCGCCGGAACCCAGTCGAGGATCACGCCGATGCCCGCCAGATGCGCCGCATTGATGAAGCGCGCCAAGCCCGAAGGGTGCCCCAGCCGCGCCGTCACCGCATGCAGGCCGATGGGCTGATACCCCCAGGAGCCATCGAAGGGGTGCTCCATGACCGGCATGAATTCGATATGCGTGAAGCCCATGCCCACCACATAGGGGATGAGATCGGCGGCCAATTCATCCCAGTTCCAGAAGCGGTCATCCGGGTGGCGCTTCCAGGAGGGGGCGTGGACCTCGTAGATGGACATCGGCGCCGCCTGGGCCTCGCGCTGGCCGCGCGCTGCCATCCAGGCCTGATCCGTCCAGGTGAAGTCATCAATGCGGGCGACCACGCTGGCATTGGCCGGGCGCAATTCAGCTGCGAAGCCGAAGGGGTCCGCCTTGAGCGGCAGCAGCGCGCCGTCGGGGCCGAGCAGCTCGTATTTATAGGCGGTGCCCTCGGTGATGCCGGGCAGGAAGATTTCCCAGAGGCCGGAATCCACGCGCCGGCGCATCGGGTGCCAGCGGCCATCCCAGCGATTGAACTCGCCCACCACCGAAACGCGCTGGGCGTGCGGCGCCCAGACGGCGAAGCGCACGCCGGCCACGCCCTCATGCGTCACCAGATGCGCGCCGAGGCGCTCATAAAGGCGATGATGCGTGCCTTCGATCAGCAGATGATCATCCAGCGGACCCAGGCCAGGGCCGAAGGCGTAGGGGTCGGCCAGGGCGCTTGTTGTGCCGCCTTCGCTGATCGTCAGGCGATAGGCCTCGCCCACGCGCACGCCGGGGATGAAGCCCTCAAAGAACCCATCCGGATGGCGCGGTTCCAGGCGCTGCGTGATGCCCGTGAAGCTCACCTCCACCGCGGCCGCGCCGGGACGCAGCACGCGGAGCATGAGGCCGCCGGGCGCCGCATGCGGGCCCAGCACCGCGAAGGGATCAGCGTGCCGGCCCTCCATCAGTGCCGTCACATCGCCTTCGCTGGCCTGCATGCGGGTTATCCTGGCACGGGCACGCGCCAGATCTCCTGCGCATATTCCGCGATGGTGCGATCGGACGAGAACCAGCCCATATTGGCCGTGTTGAGGATCGCGGATTTCTGCCAGGCGGCCTGGTCCGCCCAGCGCTTTTCCACCAGGCGCTGCGTCTCGAAATAGGCATCGAAATCGGCGGTGACGAGGAAGTGGTCATGCTCGCGCAGCATGTGCACCAGTTCGCCATAGCGGTTCGGATCATCCGAGGAAAACACGCCCGAGGCGATGGATTCCAGCGCCTGCTGCAAGCGCTGCGAAACGTCGATGGAATCCTGCCCGCGCCAACCTTCACGCCGGCGCGCTGCCACCTGATCCGTCGTCAGGCCAAAGATGAAGATGTTCTCGGCGCCCACATGCTCCAGGATTTCCACATTGGCGCCATCCAGCGTGCCGATGGTCAGGGCGCCATTCAGCGCCAGCTTCATGTTGCCGGTGCCGGACGCCTCCATCCCCGCCGTCGAGATCTGCTCGGAAAGGTCACAGGCGGGCACCAGCATTTCCGCCAGCGAGACGTTGTAATTGGGCATGAAGACCACCTTCAGCCGGTCCCGGATGGTGGGGTCACGGTTGATGGTGCGGGCGATGTCATGCGCCAGCTTGATGATGAGCTTGGCGCGGTGATAGCTGGCCGCCGCCTTGCCGGCGAAGATCTTCACGCGCGGCGCCCAGTTGTTGTGCGGCTGGGCGCGCATCTCATTATACAGCGCCACCGTCTCGAGCAGGTTCAGCAATTGGCGCTTGTATTCGTGGATGCGCTTGATCTGCACGTCGAACATCGCGGCCGGGTTAATGCGGATGCCGGTTTGTTCGCGCACCAGCTGGGCCAGCGCTTCCTTGTTGGTGCGCTTCACCTCGGCGAAGCGCCCCTGGAACCGCGTATCGCCGGCGAGGGGGATCAGCGCCTTCAGCGCTCCCGGCCGGTAGAGGAATTCGGGGCCGATGCTTTGGCTCAGCAACTCGGTCAGGTTCGGATTGCATTGCTGCAACCACCGCCGGAAGGTGATGCCGTTGGTCTTGTTGGTGATCCGGCCCGGATAGATCATGTTCAGATCGTGGAAGACGGTCTTCTTCAACAAATCCGAATGCAGCGCCGAGACGCCATTCACCTTGTGCGAACCCACGAAGGCGAGGTTGCCCATCCGCACCTTGCGGCCGTGGTGTTCCTCAATCAGCGAGACCGAGGCGAGCAGGCCCATATCTCCCGGATGCGCCGCCGCCACGGCGTCCAGATGCACGGCGTTGACCATGTAGATGATCTGCATGTGCCGCGGCAGCAGCCGCTCCATCAGCGGCACGGGCCAGGTTTCCAGCGCCTCGGGCAGCAGGGTGTGGTTGGTGTAGGAGATGGTGCCCCTGGTGACGCGCCAAGCCTCGGTCCAGGGCATCTTGTGGTCATCCAGCAGGATGCGCATGAGTTCCGCCACCACAATGGCAGGGTGCGTGTCATTCAACTGGATCGAAACGCGATCCGGCAAGGACTCCAGGCCGCCATAAACGCGGATATGGCGGCGGATCAGGTCTTGGAGCGCTGCGGAGCTGAAGAAGAATTCCTGGCGCAGCCGCAGTTCCAGCCCCTCGGCGCTGTCATCGGAGGGGTAGAGCAGGCGCGAAATCGCCTCGGCCCGGACGCGGTCGGACAAGGCGCCGATATGATCGCCCCGGTTGAAGGCATCAATCCGCAAGGGGTCCGCCGCGCGGGCGGACCAGAGGCGGAGCGTGTTCACATGCTTGCCGCGCCAGCCCACGATGGGCGTGTCATAGGCCACGGCCAGGACCGTCTCGGCCGGCTTCCAGACATGATGGAGTTCGCCATCCTCGCCCTCGACTTCCTCGACGGTGCCGCCAAAGCCGATGCTATGCGCGATTTCGGGGCGGGCGAATTCCCAGGGATTCTGGAATTGCAGCCAATCCTCGGGGTACTCCTCCTGCCAGCCCTGGCGGATCACCTGCCGGAACAACCCGTGATCATACCGGATGCCATAGCCGAAGGCCGGGATGGCGAGGCTGGCCAAGCTGTCCATAAAGCAGGCCGCCAGCCGGCCAAGGCCACCATTGCCCAGCGCCGCGTCGGGCTCACAGGCGATGACGTTGTGCGCGTCCACCTCCAGGGCCGCGAGGGCGGAACGCACCTCATCCATCAGACCGAAATTGGACATGTTGTCGCGCAGCAGGCGGCCGATGAGGAATTCGAGCGAGAGATAATAAACCTGCTTCTGCCCGGTATTGTAGGCCGAGCGCATATCGTTCAGCCACGGCTCCACCACGCGGTCCCGCACGGCGAGGGCGGTGGCCATGAACCAGTCGCGGTCCAACGCGCCCGCGCGGCTCTTGCCCAGATCATAGGTCAGCTTGCGCAGAATGGCGTCCCGCATGGACGTGCCGTCGGCTTTGGGGGCTTCGGTCGGGGCTTCAGTCATGCTCACTTGTGGCGCGGTCCTGCTTCGGGGAATGACTTCCAGTGTGGCACGGAAATTCACCCGGCCGGAAGCCGCGACCTCAGGCCGTGTGATATTCCGCGATGAAGCGCTCCACATCGGCGCGGTGGGCCGTGGCGGCGTCGCGGGCGCGCAAGGCGCCGGAGGCGCTGGCCAGGCGCAAGCCATCCTCGATCGCCATGCCTTCGGCCATGGCCAGGGCGAAGGCCCCGTGAAACACATCGCCGGCGCCTGTTGTGTCCCGCGCTTCAATGCGGAAGGCCTTCATTTCGCGGGGCTTCGTCTCGCCGCGCATCAGCCATAACGTGCTGTCTTCGCCGCGTGTGACGGCCGCCATGCGCGTGACACCTTCCGAGACGGCGCGGCGCAGCGCCTCGGGGATGCGCTGGCCCGGTGCGTAATTGTTGAGGCCGGTGGCGGAGAAGATCGCGTAGCGCACGCGCGGCACGAGATCGAGCAACAGGCGCGTCTCGCTGCGCTCACCATCCAGGACGGTGGGAATATCCAGGGCTTCGGCGGCGGTAAGCGCGGCGGCGGCACCCTCGGGCCAGCGCGGATCGCAGAGCAGGGCGCTGGCGCCCTTCAGCATCTCCAGCGGCAGCCAGGCGGGATCAATTCCCAGCCCCTCGCCGCGAAAGCCCATGATGGCGCGCTCGCCAAAGCGGTCCACCAGCACGGCGGAGACGGGGCTGCGGGCACCGGGAAAGACATGCAGGCCCGTGAGGTCAATGCCCTCATCGCGCAGGCCGTTGGTGAGGAGGGTGGCGTTCGGGTCATCACCCACGCGGCCCCAGAAAGCGGCGCGCCCGCCCAGCCTTGCCACCGCAATGGCCGCGTTGGCCGCCATGCCGCCGATATTGAGCTTGTAGCCCCGCGCCTGCGCCTTGGCGGGTGGCTGCGGCACGTCATCCACCCGGAACACGTGATCCGCCACGACGTTGCCGAGGCAAATCACGAGAGGGAGGGATCGCTGCATCGCCCGTAGGCTAGAGGAAATTTGCCGGGAGGGAAAACCGATTTGCGCCGGTTGCCCAGGCGCGCCTGCCTCGTCCATGCTGCACGAAAGTGACTGAGAGGGAGAAACCATGTTCCAGATGTGTCTTTTCAAGGCGGGCACGGCGCGCTGATGGCCGCCCCCCTGCATCCCGATTGCCTGACCATCCTGGAGATGATCAAGGCCAGCGGCCGCCCCCGCTTCGAGACGATGGAACCACTGGCCGCCCGCGCCCAATACGCGGCCGGCCGGCCCATCCTGCAACCGCCGGCGCCCGATGTGGCCGAGGCGCGAGATTTGCGGCTGCCCAGCGGCGTGGCGGTGCGGCTGTATCGGCCGGCCGGCTCCGCTGCCACCGATATCCTGCCCTGCCTGATCTTCGCCCATGGCGGCGGCTGGGTCTTTGGCGACCTGGACACGCATGATCATCTGGCGCGCAGCCTGGCCAATGGCGCGGGTTGCGCCGTGCTGGCGGTGGATTACCGGATGGCGCCGGAACATGCTTTCCCCGCCGCCGTGGATGATGTGGCCGAGGCCCTGCGCTTCGCGGCAGCGCAGGCCGCGTCGCTGGGCATTGATGCCGGGCGCCTGGCGGTGGGCGGTGACAGCGCGGGCGGGAACCTGGCGGCGGTGATGGCGCTCATGGCGCGCGATGGCGCGCTGCCGTCATTGCGTTTCCAGTTGCTGCTCTACCCCGCCACCGACATGACGGCCACGCATGAAAGCTACGCCCGCTTCACCGCCGGCCTGCCGCTGGTGACGGCGGGAATGCATTGGTTCCGCAACCTCTACATGCCTGATCCGGCACAATGGAGTGATTGGCGCGCCTCGCCCTTGCGGGCGGCCTCATTGGCGGGCACGGCGCCCGCCTTCGTGCTGACGGTGGGCCATGACCCGCTGGTGGATGAAGGGCGCGACTATGCGGCCCGGCTGGAGCGTGAGGGCGTGCCGGTCACGCTGCATCATGCGGCCGATATCATGCACGGCGCGCTCACCATGTGCGCCATCGTGAAGCCCGCGCTGCCGCTGATCGAGACGGCCGCCCGCGCCCTGCGCGAGGGGCTGCGCGCGTGAGGCCGGCGGGGGGTGCCTGTGGCTTTGGCCGCGAATGGCCGGTCGGTTGAATTCAGGGAGATAGAGACATGCGCTTTGCGAACAAGGTTGTGATCATCACCGGCGCCGCCAATGGCCTGGGCCTGGATGCCGCCGGCGCCTTCGCCCGGGAGGGCGCCAAGGTGCTGATGGTGGACCGGGACCCGGGCGGCGCCGATGGCGCGGCGGCACTCGCCGCCCAGGGCCATGATGTGCGCTTCCGCCAGGCCGATGTGACGCAGGATGCCGAGGTGCGCGGCTATGTCGCCGCCGCCATGGAGGCCTGGGGGCGGGTGGATGGATTCTTCAACAATGCCGGCATCGAGGGCCATGTGCGCCCGCTGATCGAGCAGGAGGAGGCGATGTTCGATGCCGTGATCGGTGTGAATGTGAAGGGCGTCTTCCTGGGGATGAAGCATGTGATCCCGGTCATGCTGGCCCAGGGGCGCGGGGCGGTGGTGAATACGGCTTCCACCGCGGCACTGGTGGGCTCGGCCGGCTTGTCGCCCTACGTCGCTTCCAAGCATGCGGTGCTGGGCATGACCAAGGCCGTCTCGGGCGAGGTGGCGCGCGGTGGCGTGCGGGTGAACGCGCTCTGCCCTGGCCCCACCGATACGCGCATGATCCACTCGCTGGAGGATCAGGCGGCGGCGCGCGGCGCGAATGACGTTGCGGAGCGCTACAAGGCCAATATCCCGCTCGGCCGTTATTGCACACCGGCGGAAGTGACGGCGATGGTGCTGTTTCTCTGCTCGGATGAAGCGTCGGGGATCACCGGCGGGCAGTTCCAGGTGGATGGCGGCCGCACGGCCTGCCCGGGTGGCGGCGCCCTTCGGTAAGCTGGGTGTCGGGTTGAGGGGCGCGCGCCCCTCAACCTACTCCGCCGCCACGCGCTGCCCTGGCCGGAAGCTGAAACCCGGATACCCCTTCGCCGCGATCTCGTCGCAAATCTGCCGATAGGTGCCCACACCGCCCACATAGGGCATGAAAAGCTGCGGCTTGCCCGGCACATTGGCGCCCATGTACCAGCTATTCGCCTGTGGATAGAGCGTGCGGTGTGCCACCTCATTCACATGCGCCACCCAATCCTCCTGGGCCTTCAGCGTGGTTTCCATGGTGCTGAGCCCCCGGGCCCGCAGATGCGCCAAGGCATCGCACAGCCAATCCACATGCTGCTCGATCGAGACGATCATGTTGCTCAGCACCGAGGGGCTGCCC
>CANHTE010000059.1 GCA_947462945.1 Acetobacteraceae bacterium | reverse complement strand
CCAGGAGGGCGGCGGGGGAGTTCCAGTCAATCCGCCGCAACTCCAGGAACCCCAGGTCAAACCAGGAGGTGAGCAGCGTCTTGAGGTCGGCCTCCAGCGCTTCCAGCAGCGGGTCCGTCTCCAGCGCGCGGAGCAGATCGGCGCGCAAATCCACCAGCAGCTTCATGCCATCCGGAATGGCGGTGAACTGCGTCAGCAAACGCACGCGCGGGCTTTCCAGCGCGCGGCGAAGGTGCACCTTGGCCGCCGCCTTGGCAGGCCCATCAGCGGCGGCGGTCCAGGCGGCGACGGCACGCTCCACTGCCTTGGGGTCGGCGTCGAAGGCGGCCAGGCAGCGCAGGAAATGGCTGCGTTCCGCCTCGCCCGAGGCGCGATAGGCGGCGGCGAGTTTTGCCGCACGGGCGCGGGCAGAAACCTCGCCCCCGCGGGCGGCGAGGCAGGCCTGCATCTGGCCCGCAATGTCTTCCGCCTCGTCACGGCCGCCGACGCGATCCGCCATGTCTCGCCAAAGGCCGGTGACACGGCGCAGCGCGCGGTCCACCAGGGAATCAGGCGACGACAGAAGGGCATCAGGCATCAGGACACTCCGGTTGGGCCGAAGCCTAACGCGGAAACATTCGGAAATGAAGCGCTATCAGTCGAACATGGAGCGGTTGCGCTGCGCGGCTGGCTGCGGGCGCGGCGCCGGCGGCGGAGGTGGCGGGGCCAGGCGCAGCACCACATCCTGCCCCGGTGGCGGCAGGACGCCACTGGTCAGGCGCGCATAGGAAAGGCGGTCATCCACCCGTACCACCTGGATCACCGCCGTCTCACGCTCGACGCGGCCCAGGCTTTCGCGCGTGTAGGGGTCCGTGATTTCCTCCCCCAGCAGCATGGCGCGGAAGCGCTGGCCGACATTCATCGTCACGCCGCCCTGGTTGATGATGAGTTCCTCCGGATTATCCATGCGAACGAGGCGCAGCGGATAGACGCTTTGCGTCACCTCACGCCCCAGCTGCGTCACCATGCTGTCCAGGGTCTGGTTGATATTTGCGTTGGTGCCGGTGTTGATTTGTCCCGCCCAAAGCACCTGGCGCGTCGCGATTTCGATCACCTGGAAATCCAGGTTGCCGCGCGCGAATTGGCGCACCACCGTTTCACCGGTGATGGAGATGAAACTCTCCTGCCGCACCTGGCCCACGCTCCGCATGCGGCCGATGACGACATAATCCGTGCCCAGCACCTGGCCGATGCGGACGCGTTCCGTCAGCGGCGAGTCCGCCGCCAGCGTCGCCATCTCGCGGTCGTAGGTGGCAAGGTTGCTGCGATCCAGCACGGCAAAGCGGCGCGATTGCGTCAGGTATTGCACCAGCCTGTCACGCAGCTGGTCGCCAAAGATGTTCTGCCGGCCGTTCTGGTCACGGAATTCCGCCACCGCAATCCGGCGGCGCGTCGCCGCCTGATCCTGCGTGGCCCGGAAGACGGCGATTTCGGCTTCGATGCGCACGGTCGTCACCGCGCCATCCACGCGCGTGTCGGCCACGCGGTAGCTGCGCACCAACCCGCCCGAAATGCGCGCGATCTCCTGGCGCACCGTCTCGCTGATCACCACGGTCTCGCTGCGATCCGTCAGAACCTGGCTGATGCTGCGCGCCAGCACATCCCGCGTGCCGACCTGCACGCCCGCGACCTGCTCCACCGCCGAGAGCAAGGCCGAGGTGAGGGCCGCATCCCGCGTCGGGCCTGTGCCTTCGGCCGTGGTGGCAACGAAGCGTGCGCCGCCGGCTACCTCCTGGGCCTGGCCTGGTCCTGCCAGGCCCATGGCCGTGAGGCTGAGCGCGATCAGCGCGGCGCCAAGGCCCTGAAGAAGCCGGCGCGCGCTCACCAGCTGACGGTCCGGCCGGAGCCAACGCGCGAAATGACCTCCTGCCCCTGATAAACCGCGATGCCGGTGCGGATATTCGTCAGGTTCAGCTGAAACACATAATCAACGCGCGTGGCGCCGCCATCCACCCGGTTGGTCCGCTGGATGATCTGGCCAGAAAGACTCAGATCCGGTGCCACCATCTGCCCGCGGGCGGCGACCGTGCGCTGGTTGAACTCGCCTGAGCTGCGCAGCTGCCGCGACTGCATCGCCAGCGGGTCCGAGGGCCCATCCAGGCCCACGGCGGTCGTGGTGACGATGCGGCCCGAATTATTGAGTTCAACGCTGACAAGCTGGGTCAATTCATTGGTGTTGATCCGCAGCGTCGTGTCATTGGTGATGCGGGAGATCGCCATCACCCGGGGCTGGCCATCCGGCCGGGGTTGCAGCCGCCCGCTATCCAGCATGCCGCGAACCAGGGTGCGGGCCGCTTCCTCGAAATCACGGTTGTCGAGCCCCATGCCGATGGGGGAGCGGTCATTGCGGCTGTCGATGCGCTGCGTGGCCATGTCGCCCTGGGCGCAGGCGGAGAGCAGCAGCGCCGCGCCGCCGATGAGCAGGAAGCGGCGGGCAGGGCTGTGGGCGGGCATGGGCTGATCCTTCAGGTTGGCGATCTGCGAATTCATGGGGAGTCCACATCCAATGTCATGCGGAAATCCCGCGCGGCTGGGCTGGGCGCATCGGCATCGATGCTCGTCACCGTGGCGCGGGCGAGGCTGCGGAAGGCGGGGCGTGACTGCAAGCTGCTCATCGGCCGCCCGGAACTGTCCAGCCAATCGGTCTGGTAGCGCAGGGGGAAGTCGCCACCCGGATTGAAGATGTTGACGGTGACGCGCATCCGCCCATCCGGGCCGGTGGCGACCGAGGGCTCAGAGATGCTGAGGCCCTGGACATTGGGCGTCAGGATCAGGCGCGGATCACCGCGCTGCGGCACGGGCGCCTGGCATGCAGCCACAAGAAGAAGTGCGGGGATGAAGCGGAGGTTCATAGCGGAAACACCTGCACGGTCAGCGGGCTGCCCGGGTTTTGGGCCTTCACCAGAATAATCGAGGAGCGCCCGGTCGGCACGGTCACCCGCTCGCTCGGCCCTCCGATGGCCTGGAGGTTGAGCGAGCCATTCGCGGGCACTGGCACCCGCGCCGCCTGGAACTCGCGCGGCAGCATATACCAGGACCGCGTGTCGGAGGAGGTGACATTCGCCGCCGCCGTCGCTGCGATATCGGCCAGCAGGCCGACCACCATCATGGCAGAGTTGTTGTTGTTGCGCCCAGCGCTTGAAATCGCGTTCACGCCGCTGATCATGGCGGCCTTGGCCACGGCCTCGAAGACGGCAGCCGCCAGCAGGGCGTTGTATCGCGTGCGGAATTCGCTCGCCATCACGCCCTCGATGCTGGCGAAGGCGGAGGTCGTGGCCGAGGCGCCCTGGCCGCTGACCTGAATGCCGCTATAGGCGCTGGGCTGTGCCACCATGCGCGGCATGGACACGGTCACCGGGCGGACCGTCACGCCGCCGCCGCGTGCATAAACCGGCATGGGCACCGTGAAGTTCAGTTGTTCGAACAGCGGGCTTTGCCCATTCTCGAAAATCACCCAGACCTGCGGCGGCTGGCGCCTGCCATTCGCGGCTTGCCGGGCGGCCGCCAAATCCTGTGCCACCACGGGGTTGTTGCGGCTGATGCCGGCCACCCGCTCCAGCGCGTTGCGCGCTTGTTCGGCGTCACCCGGCACGGGAGAGTTGAGCAGGAACACCGCGCGCAGATAGGTCCCGGTTGGGTTCACGAAGGGCTGATAGGTCGCCCATTGATCCAGCGCCCGAAGCTGCTCCCGCACTTCGGGAGAGGCCTGGGCATTGCGAAGGGCATCGGCCCGGCCCGGTTCTGCGTTGCGCTGCGTCTCGGCATCGGCCATGGCGGCCGCGATCTGCGTCTGGAAGCGCTGGACGGTGCGCGCCTGGCGCTCCTCCATCCGGTTCAGTTCCACGCGCGCGCCATCGCGGTCCCCGCGGCCGAGCATGGCGAAGGCCTTGTAGGCATTGACCATCACGGCGTCATAAGTGCCGAAGCGGTAGGTGCTGCCCCAGTTGAAGCTCGCTTCCTCGGAAGCGCGCATGAGGTCCTCCGCGCCATCCAGCATGTCGATCGCGCGCGGCCAATCCTGCCCATGCGTGCCGGCCGCGCCGGCATTGAGTGACCAGAGGAGCTCGGTGCCGCGTCCATTGGCCGCAGGCGCGGCGAGTGCGCTGGCCACATTGGTGGCTGCCTGAAAATTGCCGCTGGCAACACTTTGGCGGAAAGCGCCAACCGAAGCAGGGTCTGCCTGCGGCGCACATGCGGCCAGGGCCAGGATTGGCAAGGCGAGTGCGAATGGTGAGCGTGCTTTCGCCCGCAACCTGGCAGCTGGTGGCATGCTTCCCCCTCGAAGCGCGATCAACCGTTCCGCGCGTGTTTACCAAGACGAAAAATTACCTGAATTGCGCTGCTAATGCCGCATGCGCGCGTCAATGTGATTGAGTGTCGATAGATTTCCCACTCTGCGCAAGTTGTCCTGGCAAATCCTCTGCAATCAGGCCAGCGCCCACGCGCCCCGCCACATCGCCCTGAAGCCAGGCGGCAGCGCAGGCGGCCTCAAAGGCCGGCATGCCCTGGGCCAGAAGGGCAGCCGCCACACCTGCGAGCACATCGCCGGTCCCGCCTGTCGCCAGCCAGGGCGGGGCGTTGTGATTGATGGCGGCGCGCCCGTCGGGCGCGGCGATGACGCTGTCCGCCCCTTTGAGCAGAACGACCGCACCCCATTGCCGCGCGGCGCGGCGAGCGGCAGCCAGGCGGTCCTCTCCAACGGCGCCGAAAAGACGCTCGAATTCAACTGCATGAGGGGTGAGGATGGCAGCGCCCTGCAGCGCGTCGGGCTGCCCCGTGCAGGCCGTCAGCGCGCCTGCATCCAGGACAAGCCGCCGTCGCGCGCCCAGCAGGGTCCGGATGGCACCGCGCGTTGTCGCATCCGGCGGCATGCCGGGGCCGAGGAGGATCACCTGGCGCCGCGCATCATCCAGGATCAGCCGCAGCAGCGCTTCCATTCCTGGCGCTTCCAGCACAAGCGCGCCAGGCTCGGCCTGCCGGTGCAGCGCCGCGCTGGCCGGCTCGGTGCAGGCGAGCGTCACCAGGCCCGCCCCCATGCGCCGTGCCGCACGCGCGGCCAGGAGCGCGGCGCCGGCCATGGCCGTGCCGGAGAAAATGGTGACGTGGCCCCGGCTGTGCTTGTGGCTTGTGGCGTTCGGGCGCGGCAGCTGCCAAAGCCCGGGGGTATTGGCGAAGGTCGCTGGCTGGATGCTCTCCAACACGCCGGGTGGCAGGCCGATATCGGCCAGCAGCAACTCCCCACACAGATCACGCCCGGGCAGCAAAAGATGCCCCGGCTTGCGGCGGAAGAAGGTCACGCTCAGCACGGCCTGTGCGGCGAAGCCCCGCACCGCGCCCGTCGCGCCGCAAACGCCGGAGGGGATGTCCACGGCGACGATGGGCGCTGCCACGGCGCCCAGGACCTCCGCCGCCAGACCTTGCAGGGGGCGGGACAACCCCGCGCCGTAAAGGGCATCCACAACAAGGCCAGCGCGCTGTGCCTCGGCGGCCGAGAATTCCCGCATCGGGCCGCGCCAGCTGGCCGCCGCCAGCGCCGCTTCGCCCCGGGGTGGGGCGAGGGCCGCCACCGCCACATCCCAGCCCGCGCTCTCCAGATGACGGGCCGCCACATAGCCATCGCCACCATTGAGGCCGGGGCCGGCCAGCACCAGCACCCGCGCCGGCCGAAACCTTGCCAGAATGGCCCGCGCCACCGCCCGCCCGGCCGCTTCCATCAAGCCATGGCCATTGCCCGCCAGGTGATCGGCCTGCGCCATCTCCGCAGGTGTGAGCAGTTCGCTGGGCATTGTGCGTTGCGTCGCCATGCGTGATATCCTGCTGCCCAAAGGGAGAAGCCAGAATGACCAGAAAGACCGAACGTTCAATTCAGGAACTCTATCGCGACGACCCGGAGCGCGGCGATGCCCTGGCCTGGGGCCGGCGCGGGGCGCTGAAGGGGGCAGCGCTGGCCAGCATGGGCGGGGCTCTGGGTGCGGCCATTCCTTTTGCCGGCCAGATGCCGGGCGGCTTGCTGCCAGCACTGTTCTCGCGCCCCGCGGCGGCGCAATCCACCCCTGCCGTATTCGTCATGGACGGCAAGGCGGAGCTGATCCTGCAAGGCGACCGGCCCTTGGTCGGCGAAACGCCGGAGCACATGCTGGATGAGGCCGTCACCAGCTTTCGCTATTTCTTTGTGCGCAATAATGGGCAAATCCCCGCAGCCCTGACAACCGATCCCGATGCCTGGCGGCTGACCATTGATGGCGAGGTGAACACGCCGCTGAACCTGACGCTGGGCGAATTGCGCGCGCGCTTCCCGCAAGTGACCCGGCAATTGCAGATGGAATGCGGCGGCAATGGCCGCGCTTTCTTCGCGCCGCAGACGCGTGGCAATCAATGGGGCAATGGCGCCATCAGCAACGCCGAATGGACCGGCGTACGCCTGCGCGACGTGCTGGCCGCCGCCGGCCTGAAGCCCTCGGCCCTGTTCACCGGGCATTTCGGGGCGGACCCGCATCTCTCCGGGGCGACGGACCGCGCGGCGATCAGTCGCGGCATGCCGCTGAGCAAGGCAATGGACGAGGATACGCTGATCGTCTTCGCCATGAATGGCGCGCCCATCCCGCATATCCATGGCGCGCCGATCCGCCTGCTGGTGCCCGGCTGGCCCGGTAGCCTCAGCCAGAAATGGCTGACGCGAATCCAGCTGCGCGATAAGCCGCATGATGGCGCAGGCATGGGCGGCACCAGCTATCGTGTGCCGGTGCGGCCGATCATTCCAGGCAGCAACAATAACGGCGCCGATTTCACCGATATGACCAGCATGCCGGTGCGCTCCATCCTCTCCTCGCACGCCCATGGCACCCGCCTTCCGGCCGGCACGCGCAGCCTTGATGTGCGCGGCGCCGCCTGGGCCGGGGACCTCACGGTGCGCGCGGTGGATGTGAGTGTGGATTTCGGCGCGAGCTGGAGTGCGATGCAGGTGGCGGCGCCAGCCAATCGCCATGCGTGGCAGCGCTGGCAGGGGCGTGTGGCGTTACCCGCCGATGGCTATTACGAAATCTGGTATCGGGCCACCGATAGCGCGGGCCAGATGCAGCCGCATGCCGCGGCCAATTGGAACCCGCAGGGCTATGGGGCCAACCCCATCAGCCGCGCTGCGGTGCTGATCGGGTGATGGCTGCCTTCAAGCGGCCCGCGCGCGGCCCGGCCCGATGGATGCTGGGTGGAT
>CANHTE010000058.1 GCA_947462945.1 Acetobacteraceae bacterium | reverse complement strand
GGGGATCAATGCCGAGGTTCATCGAGATTTCGATGGTCTCGTCGAACTTGGCCTTGGCATTCGCCTTGGCCAGCGCGATCGCCTCATTCAGCGGATAGGCCTTGGTGGCCGTGACATTGGCCGCGAGGGCCTTCATGCGCTTGCTCATGTTCAGCCCTCCACCACGGTCATGCCCATGGCGCGGGCCGAGCCTGCCAATTGACGCACGGCACTTTCAACATCCGTGCAGTTCATGTCCTTCATTTTCACCTTGGCGATCTCGGTCAGCTGCGTCTTGGTCACGCGGCCCACCATGGCGCCCTTGCCCGGGGTCGTGCTGCCCTTCTCGATCTTGGCGGCCTTCATCAGGAAATAGGTGTTCGGCGGCGTCTTGGTGATGAAGGAGAAGCTGCGATCCGAATACGCGGTGATGACGACGGGCGTGGGGGTGCCCGGCTCCATCTGCTGCGTCGCCGCGTTGAATTCCTTCACGAATTGCATGATGTTCAGGCCGCGCTGACCCAGCGCGGGCCCGATCGGCGGCGAGGGGTTCGCCTTGCCTGCGGGCACCTGCAGCTTGATGTAGCCGGCAATTTTCTTGGCCATTTAACTTCAGTCCTCTCAAGGTTGAGAGACCCGCGGTCCAATCGGCCAGGGTGCAGATCCTGCCCCCCAACCTCCCGCGTTTCCCTGCGGCCGGAAGGCGCATGCCCCCCACCGGAGGGCGCGGTCTAGCCCGGTGTGCCAAGCCTGTCCAGCCCCTTTCGTGGGGCGACACGTGCCCGGAGCAGGATGCGTTGAGGTGGAATCGCCGAAAACGCGGAATCATCGAATCATCGAATCATCCTCTCAGCAATGGCTAGACCACGCGGAGTGAACGCATGTGAACGCAGCGTGGCCTAGGCCGCGTCCCGCCGCCGAAGGGGACCGCGTGACTGGGTGGGCAGCAGGGCTGCCAGTTGCTGCGCCGGCATGGGGCGCCCCAACAGCCACCCCTGCCCCATCTCGCATCCAAGGCGGGTCAGGAACTCGATGTCGAGTTGTTCTTCGATGCCCTCGGCCACCACAGGCAGGCCCAGGCTTTCTCCCAGCCCGATGATGGCCGCCACGATCTTGCGTGCGCCTGAATCGGACGCCATGGCGCGGACAAACCCGTTATCCACCTTGATCACGTCAAAGGGCAGCGCCTGCAATTCCCGCAATCCCGAATGGCCGGTGCCAAAATCATCCAGCGCCAGACGCACGCCCAGCGCCTTCAACTCGGACAGCATGGCATGCCCGCTGCGCAGGTCACCCAGCAGGGCGCCCTCGGTCAATTCCAGTTGCAGCCGCTCGGGCGCCAGCCCCGCCTCGGCCAGAATCTGGGACACTTGGCGCGGCAATTCGGGCTCAGAAAGATGCAAGGGCGAAAGATTGAAGGACAGGCCCACCCCCTCCGGCCAGGTCGCTGCGTCACGGCAGGCTTGCCGCAGCAGCAGGTCGGTCAGGGGGACAATCAGCCCATTGGCCTCGGCGATCGGGATGAACTCGGTCGGCGAGACGAAGCCCCGAGTTGGGTGAGGCCAGCGCGCCAGCGCCTCAAAACCGAGCAACTGGCCCGTCGCCAGCCGGCGGATGGGTTGGTAATGGCAGACCAGGATATTCTCGGCCAGCGCCTCGCGCAGCTCCGCCTCCAGCCGCATGGCGCCGCGCCGTTTGCCCAGGCGCGGGTCCATGTCCGGGGTGAAGCGACGGAACCGCCCGCGCCCCTCGGCCTTGGCCCGGTACAGCGCGGAATCAGCGCGGCGCATCAGCTCCGTCGCGTCTTCCGCATCCTCCGGCGCAAGCGCGATGCCCAGGCTCATCCCCACGCGCACCTTCACCGTGCCGCCGCCACCCCCGGCACCGTCGGGATGGATGGTGAAAGGCACGCGCACCACCCCCATCAAGCGCCGGGCGGCATCCTCCGCCGCCCCATCCGGGTCGGCTGGGTCCAGCAGCAGCATCAGCGCGAACTCGTCCCCGCCCAGGCGGGCGACGATGCCCTGCCGCTCCACCTCAAGCTCCAGCCGATGGGCAATCTGGGTCAGCAATTCATCGCCGGCCGCGTGGCCGTGCAGGTCATTGACGGGCTTGAAGCCATCCAGATCCGCCAAGGCGAGCATGATGGGCGTGCCGGATGCCCAAGCCTCGGCAAATTCGGCGCTTTCCATGGCCTCGGTCAGGCCGCGCCGGTTGCGGATCCCGGTCAGCGGGTCGCGCATCGCGAGGTCCCTGGTGGCTTCCTCGGCCAGACGAAAGCGGCGCAGGCGGCGCCGGACCAGCTGCAGCCCGAGCGCCGCCAGCCCCAGACTGACCAGGACAGAGGATACACCGACCATCCAGAACTGGCTTGAGGCCTCACCGATAATCGGCCTTTGATCCCAGGCCACGCTCACCCGGCCCACCATGGCGCCATCCCCGCCCATGACCGAACGCGAGATGATGGTGGCCCCTGCCGTCTCGGCCACGGCGCCAGCCTGCCACCAGGTGGAGCCCAGCGCGAAGTCGGTCCTGGTCCATTGATAGACCAACTGCCCGTCCATGTGCTCGAACCGCGCCGCCATCAGGGCGGGGTTGCGTGCCGTGATGGGCAGCAGCGTCGCCTCCAGGGTGGCGGCGCGGTTGAAGCGCAGGGCCGGGGCGGAAACGGTGGTGACCAGTTCCGTCTGCGTGATGGCCGCGTCCTGGGCGCGCAGCAACTCGCGCCGCAACATGCCCTGCGTGACCAGGTAGGAGCAGGCGAGTTCCGCCAGCACGAGGGCAATGGCAGCCACCAGGGCAAAACGCGCATCCAGCGCGCCGCGGCGGATGGGGTTCATGCAGGAGACCCCGTGAAATACATCAACATCTTTTGCAGGCTGCCATCAGCCTCCAGCGAAGCATGGGCCTCGCGAAGGGGGGCCAGCGGCACATCCCTGGTGCCGGCATGCAGCGCGAGCCAGGCTGGCTCGGCAAAGACAGGCTGGCCGAATTTGGCACCCTGGCCCAACTGGGCGCGCAGCCTCGGCAAGCCGGAAAACCACGCCGAAGCGTCACCCGACCGGAGCGCCGCCATGGCCTGGAGGGAGTTCGCCAGGGGCAGGAGATTTTGCATCCCATTGGCGCGCAGAAACGCCTCATGCGGGCTGCCGGACAACACGGCGATCTGCGAGAGGGGGAGCGCTGCGCTCAGCGTATCGGGCGGCTCATTTCGCAAGACGGCGAAGCCACTGGGGTCATCGAACAAGGCGACGGCCCAAAGAAAGCGTGCCTCCCGCGCGGCTGTGCGGGCGATCGGAGCGATGGCGAGGCCGTTGACGCTTGCGGCCCGCGCCTCGGCCTCCGCCCAGGGCAGGAAGCGAAAGACCACCTGAAGGCCCAGCATGCGGAACAACTCGGCCGAGAGGGTCAGGGCGACGCCCGGCTCCGGCCCTCGTGCGATGGCATAGGGGCGGTCATCGGCGGTGACGAGTTCGATCACGCCCCGCGCATGCACCGGGGGTGCCGCGAGACACAGCGTCGAACCGATCAGCGCTCGGCGCCGCATCACACACTCCTGGCCAACTTCATCAGGCCAAAGAACAACGGCAATGGTTAATGTTGAATTGACGCGGCTGGACGCGCGGCACCGTCAGCCGCATGCTTGGGCTGTGTCCCCCTCCCCCCCGCCGCCGCGCATTCTTCTTGGCATTTTATTCATGCTCACGGCCGGGCTGCTGTTTCCCGTCATGGGCGGCTTTGCCAAGCTGCTGGGGCAGAACTACTCCTCCTTCCAGATCAGCTGGGCGCGGGCCTTTGGGCATATCCTGTTTCTCTCGGCGCTCTTCATGCCGCGGATGGGGCTGGCGCTGTTCCGCACGCGGCGGCCGGGGTTGCAATTGTTCCGCTCGGCCATGCTGTTCACCTCGAACCTGAATTTCTTCTATGCGATCAGCTTCATCCCGCTCGCCAAGGCGGCGGCGATCAGCCTGGCGGCGCCCTTGATCGTGGCGCTGCTGGCCTGGCCCATGCTGAAGGAACGCACGACGCCCGCACGCGTGGTGGCGCTGCTGGTAGGCTTTGTGGGGGTGCTGGTGGTGATCCGCCCCGGAACGGCGCTGTTCCACTGGGCCTCGGTCTTCGTGCTGATCAGCGCCACGGCCTATGGCGTCTACCAGATCCTGACGCGGCGCATCGCCGGCATTGATTCGGCCGAGACCTCGGCGCTGTATTCGGCCTTTGTGGGCGGCTTCGGGATGTTCCTGGTGCTGCCCTTCGTCTGGATCGCGCCGGCCTCGATGCTGGATGTCGGGCTGTTCTGTGGCGTCGCCATCCTGGGGGCGCTGGGGCATTACTGCGTGGCGCGAGCCTTTGGCTATGCGCCGGCCAATATGCTCTCACCCTTCCAGTATTTCCAGCTGCTGGGATCAGTGGCGGTGGGGTGGCTGTTGTTCAGCGAATTCCCGGATGCGGTGACCTGGGTGGGGGCCGCGATCATCGCGGGGGCGGGGCTGTATATTGGGTGGAGCCAGACGGCGGGGCGGCCAGGCCGCGGGTGAGAGGGGGGCGCCGCCATGCTCGTACCCCGATAACGCGACTTCAACGCGTGGGGGCTGCAGTTCGCCTGCATCTATGTCGGCGTCGCAAGCATTTCGACATTTTTGAAGTTACCCTTAATACTAAAATTGTAAACTGCGGAGATTTTCCCATACTTATTGTCGTACAGGCGAGTTGGCGTGCCGCAAAGGATGGATGCGATACCTATATGCAGGCGATTTGTTGTGATTTCGGCGGCCAATCTGGCGAATTCCAACATCATCCAGGCGCCGATTTCAGCATCTAACGGGGCAATGCCGGTCCGGAAAATGACGGAAACATCGTAATTTCGACCCTTCGGTTTAAACGTGCTTTCTGCACCGCCCCTGATACACTGCATGGAATGATTTTCAATATCCTCGGGCCTGAGCGTCGCATGCTCTGCCAAACGTTCAATAAATTGGACCCGCGCGGCCTCTGCGACGCCTGGGCTCATCCTCAGCAGGTTAACATCCAAAAATAAGGCAAGGTCATGCCCAAGTCCGACTTGAGCCTTGATCGCAGACTTTAAAAGATATTCATAAGAATCTAATTCACGACAAAACAGGGTTACTTCTGGACCAAGGCTCTGCAATAAATCTTCGTGGCCGCGAATGCTATGCGGTAGGAGTATGATACGATTACCGCGTCCGATCAGTGCACGAAGATTTTTTGCCATTCCCGAATAAAGTGGGACGAGATTTCCGCCTCCGCTTAAAATTACTACTTTATTGGAAATTTCAATTAATGATTCAGTATCGCAAATCTGATATTTGATTTTGTGATAATAAAGAACTTGGTAAGTTGCCGCTGCAATCAGCGAATCCCCCGCATTCCCGTTATTTGGTAAGAAAAAAACTTTCTTTCCTTCCAATTCTTGGAATAATGCAGAGAGCGCAGGGTTGAATAATTCAAATCGTGCGACGACGGAAGTATCCATCTCACTACGCTCCTCACTTTACGGGAACTCTGACGGAAGACCTCACTTAAGGCGCCACGTATCGATCATCTCGGGACTCATTCCAGGCCGGGAAGCGGTACCCATCCAAATATCGGCTACGCTGCCCACATCGATCGCGATGCCGCCACGCTCCTTGATCCGGGTACAATAGGGCTTCGACAAAATTCCTGCCGCCACGATGTAGATCGCCCCCTGATAAGGCGGGTCAATATTGCCCATGATCTCATGGAAGACTTCGGGGTAATGGCGGATATCGCGGTGGACATTGGCGATCGAGGCCTGCATCGGCACCAGCAGCGATCTGACCTCCGAGGCTTCCGTCCTCGCCTGGATCAACGGGCCCAACTCGTCGTAGCAGGTGATCAGGCCGATGAATTTCTGCCCCTTCAGCAGGCTGAAATAATGGGGGAGGAGGGAGCGACTGAACCAGGTGGACGTCCATATTTTCTCGTCCAACGGAAATTCCGCGGCGTGCGCCGCAACGTAATTGTAAACCCCCCGCATTCCGCACATGCCGCGCACATCCAGATCGGGGTAAGCCGTGGTGAAGCTTCTTTCCACAGTCGAACGCTCGGGTGCGCCGATCACATCAGCGTGGCGCACGGCTTCGATCACCGTATGGGCGAAAAATGCATGCTCATCGAGCATCAACTTCTTGTTTCCGAAATAAATACTCGATATCTTGTTAAGGCAATATTCATTCAGGGCCGAGCGGCCGCCAAGGCAGTTCAGCAGAACATTGCCATCCGCATCCCCGAGGCGGATCAGCGAAGCCGGTTGCTGGCGCGCGATCACATCCGCCAGATAATCCCTCAGGATGGTGCCGATGGCGTTGCCGGAGACAAACTGGCTGGACGCTTCAGCCACTTGGTCGAATTGCGCCAGCGAGACGTCAAGCGGGAGGTCTTTGCAGTACTGCGCGAAATCCTGCGCCGCCGCCTCGCCGGGCGGCCACCACATGCTGGTTCCCAAATCCAACGAATTTTTCATTCCTCGGAACGACTCCCGACCTTTTAAATTCCTTTGACTATATATTATTAGAATGGATTAACCGTCTTTGGCAATCATCCGTGCAAGGCAGCATGTTCGCACACCAAGCCGCAGGTTCCGCCCTGGACGGGAATGATCAGTGATTCCGGGACCGGCCTGGCCAAGGGCGATGGGGCAGCTGCTCTGTCCACTTGCCCCCTTCCCACCATCCGGCGCATGGTCCGGCCTCCGACGCCCTGAGGAATGACCCCGATGCTCGACACGCCGCACCCCACCCCCGTCGCCCCCTGCCTCGATCAGCAGAAGCTGGCCACGGCCCTCTCCGGCCTGCATTTCATCGGCGGCCGCTATGTCCCGGCCCTCAGCGGCCAGAGCTTCGCCGTGGTGAACCCCGCCACCGGCATTGAGGTGGCCCGCGCCGCCGAGGGCGATGCCCAGGATGTGGACGCCGCGGTGCGTGACGCCGCCCGCGCCCAGAAGGAATGGGCCAAGGTCCCCGCCCGCAAGCGCGGCGCCCTGGTGTATCAATGCGCCGCCCTGCTGAAGGAGCACCAGGAGGAGCTGGCCCGCCTGATCGCGCTGGAAACCGGCAAGGCTCTGCGCACGGAAAGCCGCGTGGAAGCCGGCGTGGTGGCCGATGTGTTCGAGTTCTTCGGCGGCCTCGGCTCCGAACTCAAGGGCGAGAGCGTGCCCTTCGCCCCCAATGTGCTGAGCGTGACGGTGCGGGAACCGCTGGGCGTGGTGGGCGCCATCATCCCCTGGAACGTGCCGATGCTGCTGATGGCGCTCAAGGT
>CANHTE010000057.1 GCA_947462945.1 Acetobacteraceae bacterium | reverse complement strand
GGCCCGTCTGGCTTGATCAGGCGGCACGCGCGGAATTGGTGATGGATGGCTGGGATTTGCTCGCCGGCCTATGGGCCATGGCCGCCCCGGAGGAACGCGGCCGCACGCTGCGCCGCTGCCTCGCACTTGCCCCGCCCACGGCCGAGGAAATGCGCGCCTGGCCGGGATGCAGCGGCCTGAACAGCATGCCCCAATTCCCTGCCGCGCCGCCAGAGGCATGCTTCATCACGGCCCAACGTGCGGAATCCGTGGTTGCCGAATGGCTGGCCCCCAAATGAGCCAGATTCAGGAACTGCGCGAATTGCGCCAGGAGATCAGCAAAGCCAGTGACCGGCAATTGTCCCGGCTGGTTCCCGTGCTCGATTCCCTGCCGCAGAGGAGTTTGGCCAATACCCTGCTGGATGGGGCCAGGCCACGCCTGCGGGAGCTGCGGCCGCCTCGGCGCATGACCCTCATCCGGCTGCTTTTTTTGCCGCTCGATCCCCTGATTGTCAATCCAGGGGAATGGAAACCTGGCCTCGGTCTGCTGCCGCGCAGCGCCCTGTCGCCGCTGGCCGAAGCCCTGCGGCAGGCTGAACCCGCATCATGGGCACAGTGGCAAGCGCGGCTCGACCAGGAAAACCACTGGAATGCCGCGCTGTTGCGTGAAGTCGGCGCCTCCCTCTGGCCGGCCGCCGCCGCGCTGCCGCGGAAATTGCCCCCGGGCTGGGGCGAAACCGAGCTGCCACCCCATGTCTTTCCGGAGTTGGCTGAGCTTTGTGCCACGCCGTGGCAACATGCGCCGGCCCTGATGCGGCTGCGCCTCGCCGGTGCCGATGGCCCGCCCGAGACGCTCGCGCGCCCGGCCTTCCGCCAGATCGCAACCCAGGGGTCCCAGGTGACCGGCCTCTGCCTGCGGGTGCTGCTGCCCCATTCCGCCAAGCCGGCGCGGCTGGTGGCGCTGGTCACCGCGATGAGCGCTGCCTTGGCACCCGCCGCCGAACGCGCCCTGGACGATTATCTGCGGGCCGTGGACCCAGGCCTGGATGGCACCCAACTTGGCAGCATCGCCGCCCGGGCCGCCAGCTTCGCCAGCCTGCTGGATGACCTGGACCATTCCGTCACACGGGACCAGCCGCACCGCGCCCAGTTGCTCCGGGCGCTCCGCAGTTCCGCCGCAGAGCGTTGCGCGGAGCTGATCAGGACGGAACTGCCCCTGCGCCTGGCGGCGCCCCTGGAGGCGTTGCTGGCCGATCCTGCCCCACGCGATGCTTCGGTGGAGGCGCTGGAGATATCGGCAGCCGCGCTGCGAGGCCTGGCCGATGCCGGGAGGCGGCTACACTCCTCCATCGCGGCCGAGCGGCTGCTGGAACCCAGCATCGCCCTGTTGACACTCCTGGCGGGCCGGCTGCCGCAGGAAGGCCCGGGCTTCACCAGGACGGATGCGCTGCGCCTGCTGCAAATCCTGTCCAGCCCGACCGCGGCGGCGCGGCTGGGCTAAGCCCGGGCGCCCTTGCGCCACATCCTCCGGGCGCCCTTGCGCCACATCATTGTCGTGGCCCGATGGCACGCCTAGCCTGCGCCGCGAGGGGAACCCGATGCGCATCGCACTGCTGGCTGATCTTCATGCCAATCTGGAGGCGCTGGACGCCTGCCTGGTCCATGCGGCGGCGCAGGGCGCCGAGCGGCTGGTTTTCCTGGGTGACCTTGTCGGCTATGGCGCGGACCCCGTGGCGGTGGTGGCGCGCGTGCGCGATTTGATGGGGCAAGGCGCCATCGTCCTGCGTGGCAATCACGATGAGGCAGCGCTGCGTGGCCCCATCGGCTTCAGTGGCCTGGCTGCCGAAGCCATGCGCTGGACCCAGGCGCGGCTCGATCCCGAGACGAAGGCCTTCCTGGCTGAACTGCCCTTCACGCATGAGGAGGAGGACCGTCTCTACACCCATGCCGATGGCGCAAACCCGCCCGCCTGGAACTATGTGACGCAAGCGGCTGATGCGCGGCGCAGCCTGGCCGGTACCACGGCGCGCCTCACCTTTTGCGGCCACACACATGTGCCCGCGCTGTTCGGGCTGACCGCAACCGATAAGCTGCTGCATCACACCCCCCTGCCCGATCTCATGCTGCCCTTGCTGCAACCGCGCCGCTGGCTGGCCGTGATCGGCGCCGTCGGCCAGCCGCGCGATGGGAATCCGGCCGCCTGCTACGGGCTGCTGGATACCGACAAGGCCGAATGCGGCTGGCTGCGCGTGCCCTATGATATCGAGGCCGCAGCCCGCAAAATCCGCGCGGCCGAACTGCCCGAGGCGCTCGCCGCGCGCCTGTTTTTGGGAATGTGAGATGCATCCTGTGAAAAGGGGCCAGGTCATCGGCGGCTTCTCACTGGGAGAGGTCGTTCATCGCGGCGGCATGGCCGTGCTGCACGCGGCCACCCACCCCGAGCATGACCTGCCCATCCTGGTGAAACTTCCCCTGCTGGCCGAGGGCGATGACCCTGCCGCCATTGTCGGCTTCGAGATGGAGCAGATGATCCTGCCCCGGCTCGATGGGCCGCATGTGCCGCGCTGCCTCGGCGTGGGGCATGAGCCATTGCCCTGGATCGCGATGGAGCGCATCGAGGGCGAGACGCTGTTGCCCCTGCTTGACCGGCTGCCCTTGCCCATCGACGAAATCGTCGAGACCGGCGCGTTGATCGCGGAGGCGCTTTGCGCGCTGCATCGCCAGGGGGTGGTGCATCTGGATGTGAAGCCGGGCAATCTGATGCGCACGGATGAGCGTATCATCATGCTGGATTTCGGCCTTTCGCATCACGCCCAATTGCCCGATCTGATGGCCGAGGAATTCCGCCTGCCCTATGGCTCGGCGCCCTATATGGCGCCGGAGCAGATCATGGGCGTGCGTGGTGACCCCGCCTCGGATTTATTCGCGGTGGGCGCTTTTCTTTATGCGCTGACGACAGGCCGCAACCCCTTTGGCGATCCGCAGCATATGGGCGCCATGAAGCGCCGCCTGTGGTGGGACCCGCCACCGCCCCGCGCACTCCGCCCCGATTGCCCCCCCTGGCTGCAGGAGATCATCCTGCGCAATCTTGAGGTGGAGCCCGCGCGCCGGCACCCGACAGCGGCGCAACTCGGCTTCGACCTGCGCCACCCGGAACAGGTGCGCCACAGCGCGCGCGCCGCCCGGCTGAAGCGCGATGCCTGGACAGACCGCATCCGCCGGCGCTTTCACCCCGACCACCAGCCGAAGCTGCGCCGCAACGCCATCGCCATGGCGCAATCGGGCGCGCCGATCATCGCCGTCGCGCTGGATCTCGATGAAGTGACGCCCGAGCTTTCGGCGGCGATGCGCGGCATGGTGACGCAGATCATGGCCATCCTGCCCGGCGCGCGCGTGGCCTGCGTCAATGTGCTGCGCACGCATCTGCTGCGGCCGGACATGGCGCTGGACGATGCCGGACGGAACAAGCATCTGCAACGCCTGCTGGAGCTGCGGCATTGGTCGGCCGCGCTGAAATTGCCGGAGGAGCGCCTGACGCACCATGTGCTGGAAGGCACCAGCGCGGCGGCCGGGGTTCTGGAATACGCGCAGGTCAACCGCGTGGATCACATCATTCTGGGCGCCCGGGCCGATAGCCTGGGCCGCCGCGTCCTGGGCAGCGTCGCGGCCGAAATCGCGCGCGACGCAGCCTGTTCGGTGACGGTGGTGCGACTGCGCCCGGGGTGAAGCTTGCGACTGCGCCCGGGGTGAAGCTTGCGACTGCGCCCGGGACCGTTGAAACCCATGCAACCCAGCCGTCAAGTCTGCGTTCTCCTCCCCGAACACAGTTGGAGGAACCTCGGATGCAGACCATGCAAAGGGTCATTTACCTGGGCCTCGCCCTGGGCCTCAGTGCTTGCGGGCAGAGCACGGGTGACCGCGCGTTGTCCGGCGGCGGCATTGGCGCGGCGGGTGGTGCGGCGGTGGGCGCGCTTACGGGAACCAGCGTGCTGGGCGGCGCCGCCCTGGGCGGAGCCGCGGGTGCCGCGACGGGTGCCCTCACTTCGCCTGGCACGGTCAATCTTGGCCGGCCGGTATGGCGGTAACGCCCATGCCAGCCACCGCAGCCCGCAACAGTGCGGCCGCCCGCCCGGCGACGAATGATACCGAGTCCGGGCTGGGCACCGCGCTGAATATCTTCATCGCAGACACCTACATCCTCATGATGAAGACGCAGGCGTGCCACTGGAACGCCACTGGCACGCAATTCTACGCGATGCACAAGCTCACTGAAGCGCAATACGCGGAGCTTTTCGCGGCCGTGGATGAATTGGCGGAGCGCGTCCGGGCGTTGCGGCAGCTCGCCCCCAATGGCCTGGGGGCCCTGCTGCAACTGGGAACGCTGGAAGAAGCGGATTGCGCCATCACCACGGAGCAAGTGGCCCGCATGCTCGCAACCGACAACATGGCGTTGGCCGAACACGCCCGCGACCTGGCCGATGAGGCGGAGGAGGCGGAGGATACCGCGACGCATGACATGCTCGTGGCCCGCATCGCCGTCCATGAGAAGGCTGCCTGGCTCTGGCGCAGCCATGTTGCCTGATATCCCCCCACACAAGGAAAACACCATGTCCATGCAAGACCTTGCCACAAACACCGCCCATGACGCCGCCGCCGAAATCGCCAAGCTGCGCGAGCAGGTGGAGGTATTGATGCGCGACCGCGTGACGCCCGTATTTGGCGCCGCGATGCACTCCGCCGAAAATGCCGCAAAGGCCGCGAGCGACGAGATGCGGCACCAGGCCGCGCGCCTGGGCGATACCGTGCAGGAGAAGCCGCTTGCTGCCCTCGCGGTGGCCGCTGCCGCTGGCTTTGTGCTGGCTGCGCTGCTGCGGCGCTGATCATGCGCTTCCTGCGTCTGCTGGGCACGGCGGCGCAGGCCGAGGGGCTCTTGCTGCGCCGCCAGGGAGCCAGCATGGGCCGTGCGGCCATGTTCGGCACGGCTGCTGCCGGGTTTGGCGTGGCCATGCTGGCGCTCCTGCACGTCGCAGGCTGGATCTGGGTCGCTGACCATCACGGAGCCTTGGCGGCGGCCCTTGTGCTGGCCTTGCTGGACGGCGTCCTCGCGCTCGCGCTGCTGCTGCTGGCGCGCGGCCAGCCTGATCCGGTGGCGAAGGAAGCGATGGCGTTGCGGGATCAATCCTTGGGGTTGCTCGTTGCGCCCGCGTCGCAGCGGCCGCCTTGGGAGTCCCTTGCGCTCGATCTGGGCGGCCTGGTGGTTCAGTATCTGCGCAACCGGCGGTGATGGATTCTTCTCACCGCCTGCGGCATTGCCCGTCGGTCCCGGATCAGCGGAGATGCAGCCGCCGATTTCACTCGGCCTGATTCAGCGGCAGAAACGCGCCGCCCTCGCCATCAGCGTGGAGTGGCAGCAATCCAGGCCGCGCCATCCGCTTCCCGCGCGGTGGGCCGGTCCGGGGCGTTCAGGAATTCGATGATGTCGCCCGCCACCTGCGCGCGCACGCCATCCCGCAGCAGCAGGTGCCAGCCCTCGCGGTAAAGCGCCACGCGCGGCACCTGCGCGTCCCGCAGGGCACGCCGGGCAATCGGCGTGGGGATCACCTGGTCATTGCCGCCGACCATCACCAGCGTCGGCACGCCACGGCAACAGGTGGGAAGTGCCGCCACCGCCTGATCCATCAAATCCACCAGGCCGTGCACCATATCGAATCGCACCTCGCGCAGGGTCAGCGGGTCCCGGCCGAAGCGCAGCAGCGCCTCCCGATTATCGCTCGCGGTGATGTTGGGGGCGCTGGCCGGCATCGCGACCGGCCCCAGCCCATGGCCGGCGAACCAGAGCAGACCCCGCAGAAACCCGGGCATATAGGCGCGCCCCCACAGGGCGGGGGATGACAGGATGATCCCGGCCACGTCGGTTTGCCCCATGGCCAGCACCACGGCGCCGCCCATGCTCTCACCCAGCAGGAAAACTGGCACGCCAGGGTGGCGGGCGCGGATGAGGGCGAGAGCCGTGCGTGCGTCATTCACCATCGTCTCGGCGCCGGCCCAATAGCCGCGCGGCCGGGTCCAGCCAAAGCCGCGCTGGTCATAGGCATAGACCAACGCCCCCCCGGCCGCGAGCATGGGGCCGCCCTCCAGCAGCATGTTCCCGCCGTGATCCGCCAGGCCATGAATGGCCAGAATGACGAAGCGCGGCGCCCCTTCCGGCCGCCAGACGCGCAACGGCAGGGCGGCGCCATCGGCCATCACCAGCGCGGCCTCGGGGCGCGGGCCCGAGGGTTGCGGCGGTGGGGGTGAGGGCGCGAAGGCCCAGGCTGGCACGGGCGCCCAGGGCAGCGGCGGCGCTTCGAATTCTTGGAGGCCGGCCGCGCGAATGCTGGGGCCGGCGGGAATCACCACGGGCGCGCAGGCTGAAAGCGAGAGCAAGGCGAGGAGGAGGGCGGCCAACAACTTCATCACGGGGGGATATGGGCCGCTGGCCCATCCCTGGCCAGCGGTTTATGGTGACAACACCACGCGGCGAAGAAAGAACCACCCCATGCGCGACCCGCAATTGACCGGCTACACCCCCAAGATGACCGAGGGCGTGACCCCCGAGGAAGTGATCATGGTGCAGAGCCGGTCCGTCAGCTGTGACGGCAGCGGCGGCGCGTCCGGCCCCAATTCGGGCGGGCATCCCCTCATCTGGATGCGCATCGAGCAGCAGGAGGTCACCTGCCCCTATTGCTCCCGCACCTATCGCCTCCAGGAAGGTGCAGGCGATGACGGACACCACTGAAGCGCCATCAGCCGATCCCCATCTGATCCTGATTGACGGCAGCGGATACATCTTCCGCGCCTTCCACGCCCTGCCGCCCATGACGCGGCCCGATGGCACGCCAGTCAACGCCGTGTTCGGCTTCGCGCAAATCCTGGAGCGCTTTCTCAGCCAGAATGTCTCGACGCATATCGCCGTCGTCTTCGACACGGCGCGCACCACCTTCCGCAACGAGATCTTTCCCGAATACAAGGCGCATCGGCCCGAGCCGCCGGAGGAGCTGGTTCCCCAGTTCGCGCTGATCCGCGAGGCGACGGAGGCCTTCGGCGTCGCCAAGGTGGAACTGCCGGGCTTCGAGGCGGATGACCTGATCGCCGCCTATGCCAAGGCCTTCGAGGCCGCCTATGCAGACCAGGGGGGCGGCCGCGTCACCATCGTCTCCTCCGACAAGGACCTCATGCAGCTGATCCGCGAGCGCGTGATCATGCTGGACCCGATCAAGCAGAAGCCGATCCGTGAGCCTGAGGTTTTCGAGAAATTCGGCGTGACACCGGACAAGGTGGTGGAGGTGCAGGCCCTGGCC
>CANHTE010000056.1 GCA_947462945.1 Acetobacteraceae bacterium | reverse complement strand
GTGCTCGGCCCAATCGGCCAACTCGAACATTTCCAACACGCGGGTACGATCTTCGGGGTCGGTCATCGTCCACCAAGCCCGCGCCCCATCGCGCCGACGCACCGCCTCCAGCGGCGCGAGGGCGGCGAGGAGCGCCGCGCGGTCCCCTGGCTGCCGCAATCTGTATTCGACCTGCACTATGACCGGCCCATCCCGCGCCTGAGGGGGCTCGGCCAAGGCGTCGTGGCCAGGCATATGGTCGCTGGCCGCCAGCCCATCTGTCGCTTGGGGAAGGCGAAGCCTGCGCCGCAGCAGCAGCGCCGTACCGAGGCCTAGCAATCCAGCGAGCGCCATGGCCTCCGGGCGGCCGAGATACTGCGCCAGCAAGCCCCAGCCCATGCTGCCCGCCGCCATGCCGCCCGAGAACACCATGAGATAGAGGGCGATGCCGCGACCACGTACCCAGTCCGGCACCGCCGATTGCGCAGCGACATTCAAGCTCGTCAACGCGGCGATCCAAGCGGTCCCCAGGAGCACACATGCCGGCATCGCCACCCATGCCGTCGGCGCGAGGCCCAGCGTCAGGGTCGCAATCCCCACCGCCACGCCACCGAAACCCAGGACACCATCGGCACCCCCCAGTCTTGCCTGCAGAGCAGGCAAGACCAGGGCACCCACCACCGCCCCCAGGCCGACCGCGGCAAGCAACAACCCGTAAAGCCCTGCATCGCCGCCCAGGCCCTGCCGCGCCACCAGCGGCAGCAGCGCCCAGGGCGCAGCCCCGAAAGCGAAGAAAACCAGAGCGCGCAACAGGACGCGGCGCAGCGCCATGCTGTTCCAGGCGTAGCGCAGGCCAGCGCGCATCGCGCCACCCAAGGCCTCCGGCGGAGCGGTCCGCCGCACCACAGCCGGACGCCACCACAACAAAGCGGCCAAGATGGCGACGAAGGACAGCGCATCCAGCACAAAGGCCGAGGCGACCCCGGCGACCGCCACCACGACGCCCCCCAGCGCCGGGCCAATGGCGCGGCTGATGTTGAAGCCCAGGCTGTTCAGCGCCACCGCGGCGCGCAAATCCTCACGCGGAACGAGCTGGGGGATGATGGTCTGCCAGGCCGGGTTGGAAATTGCGGCGCCGATGCCCGCCGTCAGCGTGAGCAGAATGATCAGCGCCGGCGTCATCACCCCGGCCCAGGTCAGCACGGCCAGCAGCACCGAGACCAGCATGAGCCCTGCCTGCGCGGCAAAGAGCAGGCGTCTTCGGTCCAGGACATCCGTCAGCGCGCCGGCCGGCAGCGCGAGGAGAAACACCGGCAAGGCCGCCGAAGCCTGAACGGCGGCCACGAGCCAAGGTCTGGGGTCCACCTCCGTCATCAACCAGACGAGCCCGACATCGCGCATCCACATGCCGGTGTTGCCGACCAGCGCTGCCAGCCAGAGCACCGCAAAGGCACGGTGGCGCAGGGGCGCGAAGGCACTCACGGCCGCTCACCGCGCCATGCCAGGCGAGCCACCACCAAAAAGGCGCCGACGAGACCGAGATGTTCGAAGAAGGCATTGGCCGCCATGAAGCGCTCCTGCCCGACAGGAAGCCGCCAGAAGGCATTGGCGATGCAACTCGCCGCCAGGGTGAAGACGGCCAACAAAGCCGACCCGATGGCCCGGCCGCGACCAGCGAGCACCATGGCGGATCCGCCAAGCTCGATCACGATGGTCAAGGCCGCCACGGCCACCGGCCAGGGCAGGCCGAAATGCGCGGCCTCGGCGACAGCACCGGGGAAGTCGAGCAGCTTGTTGATGCCCCCTTGAAGGTAGGCGGCACAAAGGCCGAGCAGCGCCAACCGGCCGAGCCAGACGCTTCCAGCAAGCTGCTGCATCAGACGGCCCAGCAGGCGCAGCCGAGCGCACCCCAGAAGCCGCCTTGATCGGCATCGCGCACCGGTGCCCGCCGCGCCCAGGCATGGGCATGGCCATGCACGGCGCAGGAGGTGCCGCAGGCGCAAGCCTCGGCCACGCGCTGGGCCAACGCCTCGGCGCGCAGCGGACCGCCCTTGCGCCAATGCCCGCCGAAGCGCCGCACTGGCGACCAATCGGGCGCCGCGGGCGGGAGTGACGGTGCGAGTGGCGCGAAATCGCCAGCGCCATGCACGACGCGGCCGCCGACCACGGTCAACACGCTCTCAATGCCGCCGATACGGTCCTCCGGCACTGCGAAGAAGTCCTCTGACAGCAGCGCGAGATCCGCGAACTCACCCGGCACGATTCGCCCCTTGCGGCCGACCTCGGAGGAGAACCAGGCATTCGCCTCGGTCCAGAGGCGCAGCGCCTGGTCGCGGGTGATGCGATTGCGCGTTGGCGTGAGGGTCCGACCGCCCGCTGTGCGGCCCGTGACCAGCCAGGCCAGCGAGGTCCATGGATTGTAGGAGGCGACGCGCGTGGCATCCGTGCCCGCACCCACCGGCAGCCCGGCCTCCAGCAGGCGCGCGACGGGTGGCGTGGCTTCGGCCGCCTCAGCGCCGTAGCGCTCGGCGAAATACTCGCCCTGAAAGGCCATGCGGTGCTGCACGGCGATGCCGCCGCCCATCGCCGCCACGCGGTCCATGCTACGGGGCGATATAGTCTCCGCATGGTCGAAGAACCAGTTGAGCCCGGTGAGCGGGATGTCGCGGTGCACCCGCTCGAAAGCGTCGAGCGCGCGGGAGATGGTCTCGTCATAGGTTGCATGCATGCGGAAGGGCCAGCGATTCCCGGCCAGCACGCGCACAACGGCTTCCAACTCGCCCTCCATGGCGGCGGGAAGTTCGGGCCGTGGCTCGCGGAAGTCTTCGAAGTCGGCGGCGGAGAAGACCAGCATCTCGCCGGCGCCGTTGTGGCGGTACATGTCGCTGCCCTGGCCGGGGCGGACCATGCCGGCCCAGCGGCGGAAATCAGCTTCCTCGCCGCCCTTCTTCTGGGTGAAGAGGTTATAGGCGATGCGCAGCGTGAGCTGATCGTCGCGCGCCAGCTCCTCGATGATGGCATAGTCGTCCGGATAGTTCTGGAAGCCGCCGCCGGCATCGATGGCCGACGTCACGCCCAGCCGGTTCAGCTCGCGCATAAAGTGGCGGGTCGAGAGCTTCTGCACATCGGGCGGCAGCTTCGGGCCGGCGGCGAGCGTGGCGTAGAGGATCAGCGCGTTGGGCTTGGCCAGCAGCAGACCCGTGGGCTCACCGCGCGCGTCGCGCTCGATCATGCCGCCCGGCGGGTCCGGCGTGTCGCGCGTGTAGCCCACGGCGCGAAGAGCGGCTCGGTTCAGCAGAGCGCGGTCGTACAGGTGCAAGATGAAGACTGGCGTCTCGGGCGCTGCGGCGTTGATCTCATCGAGCGTCGGCAGGCGCTTCTCCGGCCATTGATGTTCGACGAAGCCGCCGACCACGCGCACCCATTGTGGCGGCGGCGTCACCTGCGCCTGCGCGCGCAGCATCGCCATGGCGTCGGCCAGCGTCGGCACGCCGTCCCAGCGCAGCTCCATCAGGTAGTTGAGGCCACCGCGGATGACGTGGATGTGGCTGTCGATCAGGCCGGGAATGGCGCGCCGCCCGCCACCATCCACCACCCGCGTTTGCGGCCCGGCCAGGGCCATCACTTCCGCCTCGTCGCCGACGAAGACGAAGCGGCCGTCGCGCATGGCCACCGCCTGCGCCTCCGGCTGCGCGCGGTCGAGCGTGCTGATGCGGGCGTTGCGCAGGATCAGGTCCGGCGGCATGCTCATGCGGGCCGGCCCTGCGCGGCGAGAAAACCGGGATCCACGCGCGTTGTGTGGCTGATGGCACGCCAAGCATCGCCGCGCCGTTCGAAGATGTCCGTTATCATGGCCGTGGCGACCACCGCCGGTGCTGCGGCACGCTCGAAGACGGTCAGGTAGAAGCGTGCCGTCACGCTCGATCCGGCTTGCTCCAAGACCATGTTGCTCGGCACGTGGCGCTTGCCGACGATGAAGCCGCTGGCCTGCCCCTTATGCAGGAAGGCGCGGATCGCTGGCTTGCCGGTGACCGGCTGCGCCAGGCCAGGATCGAAGGCCGCATCATCGGCATAGCAGGCGAGGTAGCCTTCGTAATCCTCGTCGTCGAGCAGCTGGTTCATGCGCGCGATGAGGTCGAGGATGACGAGTTGGATCTCAGGAGGAATGGGCTGCGGCGGGCAGCCGAGGGGCGTGATCATACGCGCGTTGTCTCCCTGATGGATGCGGCTATCGGCAGAGCTTGAGAGAAAATCTGCGCGCCACGGCCGGTCCCGCGAAAGATCATGATGCTGGTCTGGCGCGGCGGCGTGGAAGGTTTTGCCGTGGCACATCCAGCCGATGACCTGCGGGTGGCCACGCAGCCAGCTCACCGCCGCCTCCCCAGCCAGCATGCCGAGCAGTCCGAGCAGTGCGATGATCGGCGGCGCCGGCGAGCGTATGCCGAGCAGACCATAGGCGATGCCGACGCCGAGGCCGACGGCGATGGAGAGCACATAGGTCACCATGGACACACCCCCCCATCGCCGCCGCTCGCCTCAATGGCCTTCCGACGCGCCGAACATCGACTTCGCGTAGATGATCCCGAGGCCGTAGCCGCCGCCGAACCTCTTCGCGATGCCGGTTGTCAGCTCGTAGGTTTCGCCACGGGCCCAGTCGCGCTGGAGTTCGAGCAGATACTGCAGACTCGTCATCGGGCGCGCCCCCGCCTGGATCATGCGTTCCATGGCGCGTTCATGCGCCTCGTCGGTCACATCGCCGCAGGCATCAGCGATCACATAGACTTCAAAGCCCTGGTCGATGGCGGAGAGCGTGGGCCCGACGATGCACACGCTGGTCCAGAGTCCAGCGATCACCAGACGCGCCTTGCCGATGCGGTTCACCTCGGCGATCACCTGGGCATCTTCCCAGGTGTTCATCGAGGTGCGGTCGAGCGCCGCCTTGCCGGGGAAGGCCGCGCTGATCTCGGGGAAGATCGGCCCGGAGAAGCTCTTTTCGGCCACCGTCGTCAGGATCGTCGAAACACCGAAGCCTGCGGCGGCCTCCGCCACCAGGGCGGTGTTCGAACGCAGCAGTACGGGGTCGATGGACTTGGTGGCGAAGGCCATTTGCGACTGGTGGTCAATCAGGATCAGCGTGTGGTCGGACGGGCTGATCAGCAGCGCGCCAGGCTTGGCAATGGCGGTGGGCATGGAGTTCTCCTCTTCAGGTGGCGGGGGTCTGGACAGCGGCATCACCTGCGGCAAAGAACCGCGAAGCGACGCGTCGCTGCAATTCGTAATCTTGGAGTAACCAGTGGCAGAAAAGTCTTCCGACGAAGCCGTCGCGATAGCGCGCGGATGCCCGCTCGACCGCGTGCTGGGCTTCCTGGCGCAGGCCTGGATGGCTGATGTGATCTATCTGTTGGGCGGGAGCGCGCTGCATTTTGGCGCTTTGCGGCGTGTGTTGAATGGGCGCGTTTCGGCGCGGGTGCTGGCAGATCGGCTGCGTCAACTGGAGGCGCTGAACCTTGTCTCGCGTGAGCAGCGGCCGACCGGACGACGGGAAGTGGTCTATGCGCTGACGCCGGAAGGTTCCGCGCTCGACGGCGTGTTGCGGCGGCTGGAAGTGACGTTGGAAACCACGCTGCTGCCGAATGCACTGACCGCACGCGGCCCGACGCGCGCCAGCAGCACCAGATAGCGAGGGGCCATTCATCTCGGGCAGCAGACTGGCCCGCCCGTCGGGCTTCATGTGACCCATTGCGCCAGGCTGCCCGCGGCGCGCCTGGCCGCCTGAAGCGTGTCCAATGCGTCCATGGCGTCCGCAAAGACTTCCGGCCCGACTGATCGCCAGGCACCTAGGCGCTTCAGCTGTGTGGTGACGCCGGCGATGTCCATTTCGCCCTCGCCGGGCAGCATTCGGAATCGCAACAGATCCTCCGTCAGGTTGGCGCCGCGCTGCGCCAGCATTGCGTCCGCCAACTGCACCTCGAAGATGCGCTCGGGCGGGATCGTCTCAAGCAGCACCGGGTCCGGACGGCTGCGGAAGTAGTGCCAAGTGTCGAAGGTGAGCCCGACAGTCTCCGAACCGAGCGGCTGCACGATGCGCCAACCGGCAGCGAGGTCAGGGACCGAGGAGATCGGCATGAACTCGAAGGTCGTGCGCAGCCCCTGGCGAGCCGCCCGACGAGCGAAGGCACCGAGCGCGTCGGACAGCGCCGCGGGCTCATAGGATCGGCCGAGCCCTTCGACGCAGTTGACGGCCTCAGCACCAACCGCGTTTGCCATGCGATAGAGAAACGGCTCGTCATGCGCGATGAAAGCGACATAATCCGTGGGGTATCCAGCGGGGATGGTGAAGTCCGGCACCCATTGCACAAAGGGGTCGCAGACATGCACATGCACGCCGCTATCTCGGATCATTCGTCCAATTGCCGCATCGGTCATTCCGGAATCGAGCATCCGGCGGTAGTCGATCGGGAACATAGACATGTGCGTGAAGCCGGCAGCCGCAGCGGCGGCAAGGCGCTCCGGCACAGGCTTGGTTCGCACATTGGCGGCCCAGAGCACGCGGCGTGGCGCGGCCTGGGCCCCGAGCGGCGAAGCAGCCAGCGCAGCGCCTCCGACAAGCAGCCCTCGGCGGTTCATCCGAGGAATTCGAGCAGGGCTTTATGCAGCAGGTCGGGCTGTTCCTCCGCCAGCCAGTGGCCAGCGGCGGGGATGACCTGCCCCGTAACCCGCTCTGCCAGGGCGCGCATCGCCATCTCGGGAAATTGTGCCGCGCCGCGTTCGCCGCCCAGCGCCAGCACGGGCATGGCCAGCCGTCCTGCCCCACCCCAGGCCTTGAACAGGGCCATGTCCTCCCAGACGGCGGCGAAATGCATGAAGCCGCCACGCAGCGCGCCGGGCTTCTGCAATTGGCGGACATAGATCTCGAAATCAGCCTGCCCCACGGCATCGGGATTTTGCGACCAGTGCCAGAAATACCAGGCCAGCAGCTCGCGTTCCCGGCCCTGGATGAACTGCACCGCGACATCGGGCTGGGTGAAGAACGCCAACTGCCAGTTGACGTTCGTGGGGCTGGCCTGCAGCCCATACTCATACCCGTAGCCCGGAGGCGCGTATTCCAGAACGGCCAGGCGCTCCACCCGTGCGGGCATTTCGAATGCCATGGCCAGCGCCGTCCCGCCGCCATGGTCATACCCCACCACCGCCGCTTGCTCGATGCCCAACGCGTCCAACACCGCCACGGCGTCCTGCGCCAGTGAGCGCTTGTCGTAGCCCGCCGGCGGGATGGCGGAGCCGCCCATGCCGCGCTGGTCGATCGCCACCACGCGGAAGCCGCGGCCAGCAAGTGCCGCCATGGTGCTGCGCCACATCCACCAATGCTGGGGGAAGCCGTGGATCAGCAG
>CANHTE010000055.1 GCA_947462945.1 Acetobacteraceae bacterium | reverse complement strand
GACCGATGCGCGTGACAGGCGTGCGCGCGGCGAGACCCGCGGCCATCACGGCCGCGTGATCCTCGGCCGCGGCCGCAAACAGCAGTTCATAGTCGTCGCCACCCGTCACCAGCGCCTCTATAGGTGCTGCGGCGTCGGAGACGGGAACCAGCGCCGCCTCCACCACCGCCGCGCAATCCCCGGCGCGGCAGAGATGCGAGACATCCTGCAACAACCCGTCCGAGACATCCATGGCGGCCCGCGCCAGGCCGCGCAGCGCGACCCCCAGGGCCAAACGCGGCTCAGGCAGGCGGTAGCGCCGGGCCATCACGCCGCCCGGATCGGCCATCTCGCCGCGCGCGGCGCGCAGGCCGAGCCAGCCATCGCCAATGCGGCCACTGACCCAGATGTCATCGCCCGGCCGCGCGCCGGCCCGGGTGAGGGCGGCACCAGGCGGCACCTGCCCCAGGATGGTGAGCGAGAGGGTCAGGGGGCCGGGGCTGGAGACGGTGTCACCCCCCAGCACGCGCAGCCCGAATTCCCGCTGATCCTCCGCCAGACCGGCGACGAAGCCGGTGAGCCAGGCCTCGTCCGTGGCGGGGGTGAGGGCGATGGTCATCAGGTAGCCCAGCGGCGTGGCGCCCATGGCCGCAAGGTCACTGAGGTTCACCCGCAACAGCTTTCGGCCGATGGTCTCGGGCGGATCGTCCGGCAGGAAATGCACGCCCGCCACCATGGCATCGGCGGCGAGAACAAGCTGCGCCCCGGCAGGCGGCGTGAGCAAAGCCGCATCATCCAACAGGTTGAGCCCCTCCGGCCCCGCCAGCGGCCGAAAATGCCGCGCGATCATGGAGAATTCAGGAGCGCTCACTTGCACGGCCCGGAGGTCCAGGAAGCTGAGGTTCCTGGCGGGAGGGTCCGGGAGGGCAGCGCCCTCCTGGTGTCAGAACTCCTCCGCCCGAAGCGCCCGCGCCATGGCATCCAGCACCCCGTTGCAGAAGCGTGGTTCCTCGCCCCCGAAGAAGCCATGCGCCACATCCATGTATTCCTTGATGACGACCTTCGCCGGCGGCCCGCCCATATCGCGCAGCTCTCCGCCGGCGGCGCGCAGGATGGCGCGCAGCACGGGATCAAGCCGACCCATCGCCCAGCCCGAGGCCAGGTGGGAGGCGATCAACTGGTCCAGATCCTCGGTATGGGTGGCCGCACCGCGCATGATTCGGGCAAAGAGCGGGACGTCCGCTTCCTCGACGCGGCCATCCTCGAAGCCCGCCTGGCCGGGGGCGGTGCCCAGGCGGTGGCGGACGAATTGGTCCAGCACGGTTTCGATATTGTCGCCCGATTGTTCGGTCTGGAACAGGGCCTGCACGGCGGCCACGCGCGCGCCCGTGCGGGGCCGGCCGGGCTGGTGCTTGGCGGCTGGCTTGGGTGCAGGCTTCAACCGAGGCCCCAGCGGCGGCGCAAACCCACCTGCATGAGGGCGGCCTGGGCGGCCTCCGCCCCCTTGTTGTGCGCATCCTGGCGGGAGCGCGCGATGGCCTGTTCGATATTGTGGACGGTGAGCAGCCCGAAGCCGATGGCAGCGCCCGATTCGCTGGAGATATTCATCACGCCCGAGCACGCCTCACGGCAGATATGGTCATAGTGATCGGTCTCGCCACGCACGACGCAGCCGAGCAGCACGAAGCCATCCCAGCGCGGCTCCTCGTCATCAGCGTCCAGCGCCATGCGCAGCGTGGCGGGCAATTCGAAGGCGCCGGCCACATCCACCACATCGAGCAGCCCGCCGGCCTCGGCCACCACACGCTCCACGCCCTGGCGCATGCCGCCGACGATTTCGTCGTAGTACGGCGCCTGGATCAGCAGGATGCGCACCGGGGGGCCCGGCACCTGCACCGTGTCGCGCTTGGGGCCATCAATGGTGCTCATTCATCCGCTCCGCAGAAGGGGCTCATCAGCTTTCGCCGACAACAGGCCGCGTGGCCACGACACGCAAGCCCCAGCCCTCCAGCCCCACAAGCGGGCGCGGATGGTTGGAGAGCCGGATCATGTCGGTCACGCCCAGATCGGCCAGGATTTGCGCGCCGACGCCATAATCGCGCAGCTGCGGGGTGGCGTTGTTGTCACGGTTGCGGCGAACATGGGTGCTGATGCCATCACGCCGGTAATCGCGCAGGATGACAACCACGCCCCGGCCCTCGGCCGCAATGGCCTCCATCGCGCCATGCAATTCGCGCACGCCGCGGCCGCCCACCATGTCATTCATCAGATTGGCCGCATGCATGCGGGTCAGCACCGGCTCAGGCCCGGTGATGTCGCCCTTGATCAGGGCCACATGCTCGCCCGATTCCAGTGCCGAGTTATAGACGACCAGGCGCCAATCCCCGCCCACGGCGTGGGTGATCTCACCCTCCTCGACGCGCTGGATCAGCCGCTCGGTCCGGCGGCGATGGCCGATGAGGTCCGCGATGGTGCCCAGCTTCAGGCCATGCATCTGGGCGAAAGCCACCAAATCCGGCAGGCGGGCCATGGTGCCGTCATCATTCATGATCTCGCAGATCACGCCGGCCGGGTTCAGCCCGGCCAGCCGCGCGAAATCCACCGCCGCCTCGGTATGGCCGGCGCGGATCAGCGTGCCGCCCTCCCGCGCCACCAGCGGAAACACATGCCCTGGCGTGACGATATGCTCGCGCGAGAGTTCGGGGTTGATGGCCACGGCGACGGTCCGTGCGCGATCAGCCGCGGAAATGCCGGTGGTGACGCCGTCCCGCGCCTCGATGCTGACGGTGAAGGCCGTCTGGTGCCGCGTGCCATTGGATTGCGCCATGAGCGGCAGGCCCAGCTGCTCCACCCGCTGGCGCGTCATCGCCAGGCAGATCAGGCCACGGGCAAAGCGGGCCATGAAGTTGATGGCGTCCGGCGTCGCGAATTGCGCGGGGATGACGAGGTCCCCTTCATTCTCGCGGTCTTCGTCATCCACCAGGATGAACATCTTGCCGCGCCGGGCTTCTTCCAGAAGCTCCTCGGTGGGCGTGATGAATTCATGCCAGGTGGTGTTGGTTGCAGCGACGCTCACGCCCGAAACTCCATCAGCCGAGCGACGTAGCGCGCCAGCGTGTCTATCTCGATATTCACCGCATCGCCGGGTTGCAGCGTTCCGAAGCTGGTCACGGCGGCGGTATGGGGGATGATGTTGACCCCGAAACTCTCCGCGTCAACCTCGTTCACGGTCAAGGAGACGCCATCAATCGCCACACTGCCCTTCACCGCGATGTATTTCGCGATATCCCCCGGCACGCCGAAGCGCCAGCGGACCGAAGCATTTTCCGGCGTGGCCGAGAGCACGCGCCCCACGCCATCCACATGGCCCGAGACCAGGTGCCCGCCCAATTCGTCGCCCAGCTTCAGGCTGCGCTCCAGATTCACCCGCCCGCCCGCGCGCCATTGGCCCATGGTGGTGCGCGCCAGGGTCTCGGCGCTGGCATCCACGGCGAAGCTGTCGGCATTCAACTCCACCGCGGTCAGGCAGATGCCGGAGCAGGCGATGGAGCAGCCCAGCTCGGCGCCGGCCAGAAAATCGGGCGCCACGCCGATCACCAGGCGCATGTCATGCCCCTGGCCGATGGGCTGTATCTCCCGCAACGCGCCGAGGCCCGTGATGATTCCGGTGAACATGCGCCCTACTCCTTCACGAACTCGCTCATCACATCCTCGCCCAGCACTTGCGTCGCCGTCCGCCGGAAACGCGGCATGGCGGAGAGTGCGGCCACGCCCATCGGCCCCAGGCTCGCCAGCCCTTCGGCGCCCATCAGGCCAGGGGCATGGTACCAGACGAGGCGGTCCACAAGCCCCGCCCGCAGCAGGGCAGCGGCGAGGCCGGCGCCACCCTCGACCAGCACGCGGGTGACGCCGCGCGCGGCCAGCGCCGCCAGCATCGGCCGGGGCAGCAGCCCGCCGCCGGGCGCGCGACGAATGCTCACCACCTCCACCCCTGCCGCGATATAGGGTGCCAGCGCGGAAGGACGATGCCCGGCGCCGGTCAGCAGCCAGCTGGGCTGTAGGCGTGCCTCCCGCACCAGCCGCGCCGTGGGTGGCGTGCGCAGCCGCGCATCGGCGATGACGCGCAGCATGGGCACCGGATCCATCCCGGCGATGCGGCAGGTCAGGTCCGGGTCATCGGCCAGCACCGTGCCGCTGCCCACCATCACCGCGTCATGCCGGGCGCGCAGCGCATGCACGGCCAGGCGGGCCGTCGGCCCGGTGATCCAGCGGCTTTCGCCTGTGCTGTTGGCGATGCGCCCATCCAGCGTGGAAGCGAGTTTCAGGGTGATCAGCGGCAGGCCCCGGGTGATGCGGCGAATGAAGCCGGCATTGAGCGCCGCCGCCTCGGCCCCCATCAGCCCTTCCTCCACCGTGATGCCGGCCTGGCGAAGGCGGGCGAAGCCGCGCCCATCCACCCGTGCGTCAGGGTCTCGCAAGGCCACGACGACGCGGGCGATGCCGGCGCGAATCAGCGCATCACAGCAGGGCGGCGTGCGGCCGTGATGCGAGCATGGCTCCAGCGTGACATAGGCCGTGGCGCCGCGCGCGGCGCCGGGGGAGAGTGCTTCGGCGCGGGCCAAAGCCTGGGTCTCGGCATGGGGACGACCCCCGGGCTGCGTCCAGCCACGGCCGATGACGTTGCCCTCCTTTACCAGCACGCAGCCCACCGCCGGGTTGGGCCAGGTATTGCCCAGGCCCCGCGCCGCGAGTTGCAGGGCGGCCCGCATATGGGCTTCGTCCGTCACCAGCGTCCCGTTCGCTGACGCTGCTTTTGGGGGCGCTGAATTGGCCGCGCGGTGCCCCGGCGTCTGATCCGCGAAGGCTGCTTGCCGGAGCGGTGAATCGGCCGCGCCATGTGCATTACGAGGCGTCCAGCCCGCCCAGGAAGGCCTGGAAATCCTTGGCCTCGGAGAAATTCTGATAGACCGAGGCAAAGCGCACATAGGCCACCTGGTCCACGCCCTTCAGCGTCTCCATCACCATCTCGCCAATCCGGCGGGAGGGGATTTCGGCCTCGGTCTCCATCTCCAGCCGGCGCTGAATGCCCGTCAGGATGCGTTCGATCCGCTCATCATCCACCGGCCGCTTGCGACAGGCGATCTTGATGGATTTGCCCAGCTTGTCCCGGTCAAAGGGAACCCGGCGGCCATCGGTCTTCAGGACGGTGAGTTCCCGCAGCGTCACACGCTCGAAGGTGGTGAAGCGGTTGCCGCAGGCGGGGCAGAAACGGCGGCGCCGGATGGAGGAGCCGTCCTCGGAAGGGCGGCTGTCCTTCACCTGGGTCTCGTCATTTCCGCAATAGGGGCATCGCATGATTTGGCCTTTCGGATCGTGCTTGCCCGGCCGTTCCCGATGACCCGCATCCGCCCTCTCTATAGCCGCTCGGTCGGGCGAAGGAAATTCGGGCGCCGCTGTCACGTTGCGCGGAAATTCCGTGCTGGCCTGATCGCATTCCCCGGACGCGCCGGCCCCCCGTACTCACCCCCGCCTCCTTGTCCAGAGAGCTGGATTTTTTGCCTTGCGAGAGGTGACCGGCTTTGTCCAAGGCGCAGGCTTTGCCTCCTTGCCAGGGATCGCGCCCCCCCCGGCCGGCGGCTTCAGGCGCTGCGTGCCACCCCGCCGCGCACCCAGACCGCAAACACCGCCATGCCCGCTGCCGCAATCCCGAAGGCCCAGGCATAGCCGCCGCCCGCGATCACCCCGGCGAATACCAGGCTTCCGCTCGTTTGGCCCATGAACAGCGCCATGGCGAAGGCCGACACCGCCGTGCCGCGCGCTTCCGGCATCGCCTCCGTCGCGCGGGCCTGCAACACGCCGTGGAAGGAGTAGAAGCAAAAGCCCAGGAGAAGCTGCAAGGCCAGGATCACGCCCCAGCCGGGCGCCAGGGCCGTCAGTCCCAGCCCCGCGGCCAGGCCCAGGCCCCCCCACAGCAGCAGCCCGCGCTCGCCAAAGCGCCGCACCATGCGCCGCGCCACCTGGGTATAGGCCAGCGCGCCCAGCCCAAACGCCGCCACCACCAGCCCGGCCTCACCGGCCGAGAGCCCGAAATCCTCGATGAGAAAGGAGGCGATGAAGGGAAAGGCGCCGCCGAACAGCAGCGCCCCATCCAGGAAGGCCGCCAGCAGCAGGCGCCGCGCATTGGGGTTTCGCAGCAGCCGGGCATAGGCCATCAGCCCCGACTGCCCGCGCGTGCCATCCGGCAGCCCGCGCCACATTTGTGCGCCCAGCCGCGCGGCCAACAACAGCCCAATGGCGGCAGTGAAGCAGCCAAACACGAGAAAGCTGGTCTGCCAGCCGAAATGCTCGCCCAGAATGCCCGAAATCGGCCCGGTCAGCATTTGCGCCATGACATTGCCGATGAGGAATTGCCCGATCACCGCCTGGCGTTCGTTGTAGGGCACCGTGTCGCCAATATGGGCCAGCAGCAACGGGATCACGGCGCCGGCCACCAGCCCGCCCGCCGCCCGCAGCAGCGTCAATTCCGTGAGGCTGGAGGCGAATTCCGCCAGCACGGTGAAGCTGCCGAACAGCATCAAGGCCACGGCCGCCACCCGCAGCTTGCCCAGCCGGTCCCCCAGCGGGCCGACCGCCACCTGGCCGCCGCCATAAGTCAGCATGAAAGCCGCAATGAGGACCGCCACGCCCGAGACGGAAACACCGAAATCGGCCGCCACCAGGGGCATCAGCGGGTCCATGATGCGCATGCCGGAGCCGGAGGCGAAGCCCGCCAGGGCCACGAGCCAGATGGAGACGGCCGGTGCGGGGCTCAAGAAAAAAGGGCCTCCGGCGGCTGGGGCCGGGGCCCCAGACCCCTTTCCGAAGAATGGGGTCTGGGGTCCGTGACCCCCGCCGCCGGAGGCCCCTTTTCTGTCCTCACGCTTCCCGCTTCGCCCGTTCCGACTCGGTCTTCAGCTGCCCGCAAGCCGCCAGGATATCCCGCCCCCGCGGCCGACGGATCGGGCTGGAATACCCCGCATCATTCACGATCGCCGCAAATTTCCGCAGCGCCTCGGGCGTCGAGGTCTGATAGGGTGAGCCCGGCCAGGGGTTGAACGGAATCAGGTTCACCTTGGCCGGCAGCCCGTGCAGCAGCCGCACCAATTCATGCGCCTCGGCCTCACTGTCATTCACGCCGCGCAGCATGACGTATTCGAAGGTGATCCGCCGGGCATTGGACGCGCCGGGATAGCGCGCGCAGGCCGCCAGCAATTCGGCGATGGGGTATTTGCGGTTCAGCGGCACGATCACATCGCGCAGATCATCGCGCACCGCATGAAGCGAGACGGCCAGGTTCACGCCCAGCTCCTCGCCGCATTTATCCATCATCGGCACCACGCCCGAAGTGCTGAGGG
>CANHTE010000054.1 GCA_947462945.1 Acetobacteraceae bacterium | reverse complement strand
GTGGCAGGAATTGCTGCATGGCAGCCGCTACTCCGAGAGCTATTCCGAGGCGCTGCCCGATTTCGTGAAGCTCGCCGAGGCGTTTCATGCGCGCGGCCTGCGTGCCCAGACCGCCGATCAACTGGATGACGTGATCCGCGAGATGATCGCCCATCCCGGCCCCGTCATCGCCGATATCTGCGTGGCGAAGGATGAAAACTGCTTCCCGATGATCCCTTCGGGCGCCGCGCATAATGACATGATCTTGGGCCCCGGCCAGGAGCGGAATGCCGCTTCGGTGACCGATGAAGGCAAGGTGTTGGTATAAATGTCCGAGACTCGCATTCGCACGGCGACCATCGCCGTGCTGGTTGAAAACGAAGCCGGCGTGCTGGCTCGCGTCATCGGCCTGTTCTCCGGCCGCGGCTATAATATCGACAGCCTGACCGTGGCGCCCGTCGAGGAAGAGGGCCGCCTTTCCCGCATCACCATCGTTACCTCGGGCACCGAAATGGTGATCGAGCAGATCAAGGCGCAGCTGGACCGGCTGGTGCCGGTGCACCGCGTGCATGATCTGACGATGGAAGGCCCGCACCTCGTGCGCGAATTGGCGCTCATCAAGGTGGTGGGCCAGGGCGATCATCGCGTCGAGGCGCTGCGCCTGGCCGATGCCTTCCGCGCCCGCGTGGTGGATGCGACGACGGAGAGCTTCGTCTTCGAGATGACGGGCAATGCCGACAAGATTGACGCCTTCTGCGCGCTGATGCGCCCGCTCGGCCTCAAGGAAGTTTGCCGCACGGGGGCGGTTGCCATCGCGCGCGGCACGGCGCACATGGCCGCCTGATTTTCTTTTCCACCCCAGACTGACAGCCCAAACGTCTAGCCAGAAGGAGCGCCCAAGATGCGCGTCTATTACGATCGTGATGCCGATGTGAACCTGATCAAGGCGAAGAAGGTCGCCGTGATCGGCTTCGGCTCCCAGGGCCATGCCCATGCCATGAACATGCGCGACAGCGGCGTGAAGGATGTGGTCATCGGCCTGCGTCCCGGCGGTTCCTGGAAGAAGGCGGAGGCCGCGGGCTTCCAGGTGATGTCCCCCGCCGATGCGGCGAAATGGGCCGATATCGTCATGGTGCTGACGCCCGACGAGCTCCAGGGCGACCTGTACCGGGATCACCTGCACGCCAACCTCAAGCCCGGCGCGGCGCTGGCTTTCGCGCATGGCCTGAACGTGCATTTCAACCTGCTCGACCCGCGCGGCGATATTGACGTGTTCATGATCGCGCCCAAGGGCCCCGGCCACACGGTGCGCGGCGAATACCAGAAGGGCGGCGGCGTGCCCTGCCTCGTGGCCGTCAACCAGAACCCCTCGGGCAATGCGCTGGAAATCGCGCTTTCCTACGCCTCGGCCATTGGCGGTGGGCGTTCGGGCGTGATCGAGACGACCTTCAAGGAAGAATGCGAGACCGACCTGTTTGGTGAGCAGGTGGTGCTCTGCGGTGGCCTGGTGGAACTCATCAAGGCCGGTTTCGAGACGCTGTGCGAAGCGGGCTACGCCCCCGAGATGGCCTATTTCGAGTGCCTGCACGAGGTGAAGCTGATCGTGGACCTGATCTATGAGGGCGGCATCGCCAACATGAACTACTCGATCAGCAACACGGCCGAATACGGCGAATACGTGACCGGCCCGCGCATCATCACGGATGAGACCAAGGCCGAGATGAAGCGCGTGCTGGCCGATATCCAGACCGGCAAATTCGCCCGCGACTGGATGCTGGAAAACAAGGTGAACCAGGCCAGCTTCAAGGCCACCCGCCGCCGCCTGGCCGAACACCCGATCGAGGAAGTGGGCGCCAAGCTGCGCGCCATGATGCCCTGGATCACCAAGGGCGCCCTGGTGGACAAGGCGAAGAACTGAGCCACTTCGCCCCGCATGGGATTTTCCATGCGGGGCGTTTTTCGTTTGCCTATGTTTTCGGACAAATGCCCAGCCCAGAGTGGGGGCGGGGGAGAATATGGTTCGGTCTTGGCGGGGGTGGGTTGAGACCATCGGCTTTGTGTAGGAAAAAATGCCGGAAAAGTCCAGGAAAAGGGCCTCCGGCGGCCAAGGGGCTGGCCCCTTGGAACCCATGACTTGCGGGAGCTTCTTGTGAGCGGCACAGTCGCGCCCATGCCCAGTGCCAGCGATCTTGAAGGCTTCATTGAGCGATGGCAGGCGAGCGGCGGCGCGGAACGCGCCAATTACTCCCTCTTTCTCGCCGAATTCTGCGACCTGATCGGCGTGGCCCGGCCCGCGCCCGCCACGGGCGGCCTGGGGATTATCGCTTCGAACGCGCCGTCACCCGCCTGGAAGCCGATGGCACCACCAGCACCCGCCGGATTGACCTCTACAAGCGTGATTGCTTCGTGCTGGAAGCCAAGCAGGCGCTGGAAGTGCCCTTGCAGGAAAGCCTGTTTGGCGGCAGCACGGAAACCCAGCGCCGCGCCAACCGGCGCCATAGCAAGGGCTGGGCGCAGGCCCTGGAGAAAGCCAAGGGCCAGGCGGCGGATTACGCGCGGGATTTGCCGCTGGAAGAAGGCTGGCCGCCCTTCCTCATCATCACCGATGTGGGCTTCTGCTTTGACCTTTACGCGGATTTCTCCCGCACCGGGAAGCATTACGCCCAATTCTCCGACGGCCAGCCCTTCCGCGTCTTCCTGACCGATCTGCGCCGCCCCGAGGTGCGGGAATTGTTCCGCCGCATCTGGACCGAGCCTATGACGCTCGACCCCGCACAGCGTCGGCTTGAAGTCACGCGCGACGTGGCGGCCCTGCTGGCGAAGCTCTCCCACGCGCTGGAAGCGCGCAAGCACACGCCCGAAGCGGTGGCGAGCTTCCTGATGCGCAGCGTTTTCAGCATGTTCGCCCAATCGGTCGGCCTGCTGCCGAGCCCCACCGCCTTCACCGATCTTCTGGCCGAATGCCGCGCCAACCCGGCCAGCTTCGTGGGGCTGGTGGGCGAGATGTGGCGCACCATGAACACAGGCGGCTTTTCGGCCGGTCTGCGGAGCGATCTCAAGCGCTTCAATGGCGGGTTGTTTGCCCCCGGGCCGCATGGCCCGGTGGAGCCGCTGAGGCTTGAAGCCGACATGATTGACCTGCTGCTCATCGCCTCCCGCCGCAACTGGGCCGAGGTGGAGCCGGCCATTTTCGGCACGCTGCTGGAAAACGCCCTGACCGAGCCCGAGCGCAACCAATTGGGCGCCCATTTCACGCCGCGCGCCTTTGTGGAGCATCTGGTGCAGCACGCGGTGATGGACCCGCTGCTGGAGGATTGGGCGGGCGAGAAAGCCGCCGCCGTGGCCCGTGCCGAAGCGGGGGACCGGCCGGGGGCCGCCGCCACCGTGCGGCAATTCCACGCAAAGCTCTGCAATGTGAGGGTGCTGGACCCCGCCTGCGGCACCGCCAATTTCCTCTATGTGGCACTGGATTTGATGAAGCGGCTGGAAGCCGAAGTGCTGGATTTCCTGGCCAACCTCGCCCCCGGCGAGGGCGAGCGTCTGGACCTCGCTCAGTCCAGCGTGGACCCGCACCAGTTTCTTGGCATCGAACTCAACCCGCGCGCCGTGCCGGTGGCCGAACTCGTGCTCTGGATCGGCTGGCTGCAATGGCAGTTCCGCACGCGCGGCGAGCGCGAAATCGCCGAGCCCATCCTGCGCGATTTTCACAATATCCAGCGCGGCGATGCGCTGCTGGATTACCGGACCACCCAGGCCGTGAAGGATGAGCAGGGTCGGATGGTCACCCGCTGGGGCGGGCGCACCAAGCCCCACCCCATCACGGGCGAAGACGTGCCGGATGAGACGGACCGCGTGCTGGTGCAAAAGCCGGTGAAGCCCAAGCCCAGCGCCTGGCCCGAGGCGGATTTCATCATCGGCAACCCGCCTTTCATCGCGGGCAAGGATTTGCGGGCCGATTTGGGCGATGGCTATGCCGAGGCCCTTTGGGAGACCTATCCCAAGGTGAATAAATCCGCCGATCTGGCGCTGCATTTCTGGTGGAAATCCGCCCAATTGCTGGCAGCCGGAAAAATCCGGCGTTTCGGGCTGATCACCTCCAACTCCTTGCGGCAGGTGTTTTGCCGCCGCGTGGTGGCCGAGGCGCTGGCGGCGAAACAGCCCATCCATCTGACCTTCGCCGTGCCGGACCACCCCTGGACGGCGGGGCCGAATGCCGCCGCCGTGCGCATCGCCATGACCGCCGCTGCGCGCGGGGTGGGCATGGGCGAATTGGCGCGGGTGGTGGCGGAGGAGGCGGGCGAGGGCGGCGTGCCGCGCGTGCGGCTGGAAACCACGCAAGGCGTGATCCATGCGGATTTGACCATCGGGACGGATGTGAAATCGGCGCGGCCCTTGCGGGCGAATGAGCGGATCGCGAGCCCGGGGATGAAGCTGCATGGCGCGGGCTTCATCGTCTCGCCCGCCGTGGCGAAGGGGTTGGGGCTGGGCAAGCTGCCGGGGCTGGAGGCGCATATCCGGCCCTATCTGAACGGGCGGGACCTGACCCAGCGCAGCCGGGGCATGATGGTGATGGACTTTTTCGGGTTGACCGAGGAGCAGGTGAGGACGCGCTTCGGCGCCGCTTATCAGCACGTCCTGACAAGCGTGAAGCCCGAGCGTGCGCAGAACAACCGAGCCAGTTACCGCGATTCATGGTGGGTGTTCGGGGAGCCTCGCCGTGATCTCCGACCGGCGCTGGTAGGCCTGAGCCGCTACATCGCTACGGTGGAAACCGCCAAGCACCGTGTCTTTACCTTTGTTGAGGCGTTGGTGATCCCCGACAACAAGCTGATCGTCGTTCCTACCCAAGAAGCGCATCACTTAGGCGTCTTGCAGTCCAAGCATCATGTCGCGTGGATGCTCGCCCAGGGCAATTGGCTCGGGAAAGGGAACGACCCAGTTTACGCCAAAACTCAATGCTTTGACCCCTTTCCCTTCCCCGTCGCCACGCCCGCCCAAAAGGCCCTGATCGGCGCCATCGCCGAGGAACTCGATGCCTTCCGCAAGGCGCGGCTGGCCGAGCATGCGCATCTGACGCTCACTGGGCTTTACAACGCGCTGGCGCTGCTGCGTTCGGGCCGTCCGCTCACCGAGGCCGAGCGGGATGTGCATGCCGCGGGCCAGATCAGCATCCTGGCCGAGTTGCACCATCGCCTCGATGCGGCGGTCGCCGCCGCCTATGGCTGGCCGGCGGATTTGAGTGATGCGGAGATCGTCGCCCGTGTTGTCGCGCTGAATGCCGAGCGTGTGCGGGAGGAGGCCGAGGGTGTGATCCGCTGGCTCCGCCCCGAATACCAGGCGCCACAGGCCAGGCTTCCGGTGGCCACGCAGCGGGACCTCGATATCGGCGCGGATCAGGCGGTGGCGGTGCTTGCCTGGCCGCGCGAGGAGGGCGCGCAATACAAGGCCTTGCGCGCCATGCTGCGCCATGGCCCGGCCCATCCGCGCGAGATCGCCCGCCGCCTGCGCGGCGCCCCGCGCGGCGACAAGCTCCCCAGAATGCTAGCCAACCTAGAAGCCCTAGGCCTGGCGCGCTCACTCGAAGGCGGCCGCTTCACCGCTTAACAAATGGGGTCCGGGGCCTCTCGGCCCCGGCGGGTCCAGGGCAGCGCCCTGGCCTTTCGCCCCTCAGCGCAGCTGCACCTGCACCACATCGGTTTCGGCATTCGTCATCATGCCGGCATTCACCACGCGGATGCGGCGGGCTGCCACGCCCTGCTCGGTCAGTGCGCTGCGCACCGCATTGGCGCGCGCGCGGGCGGTGGCGAGGTCGGTGCGGTCCGAATAGCTGGTGATGGTGACCAGCGCGCGGGGATTGGCGGAGAGCCGCTCCAGCAAGGGGCTGAGGCCGGCGCGCGCCATGGGCGTGAGGGCCTGGCTGCCGGGTTCAAACCGCACCGCCGCCACGCGGCCATCGCCGGTGGGGGGCGTGGGCGCGGCGACGGGCACGGGGGCCGGGCGCGGCGGCGGGGGTGGCGGCGTCTGCGCGCAGGCGGCGAGCAGGGCGGCGGCGGCGAAAGCGCCGGTGAGGGTCTTGAACGACATGGGGATCTTCCTTCGGGCAGGGCGCCCGCGGAAGCATCAACGCGCAAGCGGGCCTGCGGTTCCCGCAGCACACATCTTTCCCCGCGCGCCCCATCCATGCGATACGCTAGGCCATGAGGAAGATGCCCGCGCGGCCCAAACAGGGGGCATAAGCGCTGCGGGTTTTGTTGGTGGATGGCGAGCCCGAGCGCGCGGAAGCGGTGCGCCTGGGCCTGGAAGCGGCCGGTTGCATCGTCGTGGCCATCGCGCCCGACGTGGCGGATCTGACCGCGCGCGTCCGCGCCAGCCAGGCCGATGTGATTGTCTGTGACCTCGATGACCCCTCGCGCGATGCGCTGGAATCCATGCGCGCCTTGAATCGGGACGAGCCCCGCCCGGTGGTGCTCTTTGCCGAACGCGGCGCGCCCGAACAGATCGAGGCGGCGCTGGAGGCGGGGGTCGCCGCCTATGTGGTGGAGGGCCTGGCCCCCGCGCGCGTCCGCCCCGTGCTGGAAGTCGCCATTCGCCGGTTCCGGGCGCATGAGGCATTGCGCGCCGAATTGGCCGAAGCCCGCGCCACCATCGAGGAGCGCGACCTGATCACCCAGGCAAAGCGTCGCCTGATGCGGGATGAAGGCCTCTCCGAGCCGGAGGCGCATCGCCGGCTGCAGCGTATGGCGATGGAGCGGCGCCTCAAGCTGGGGCCAATGGCGGCGGCGTATCTGCGCCATAAATAGGCAATTCGGCTCGATTTGGCGCATCGTTTTCGCTGTCGCTCAAAATACGCTCATTTTCTTGCTTGCGCGCCGCCTGACCTCTGGCTAATTGCGATCCATCGGGCGGGGTGCAATGGCGCATCCCAGGCAGGCCCGTTTTCCCCTCGGTGGCCCAGGACGGCCCGCCCGATGTGTGGATTCCGGCTTGCCCCTCGCTCCTGGCCTTCGAACCCCGCCATCGCAGACGCCCGACCTCCAAGCGCCGCGCCTCCGCCCCGCCGCGCGCGTCATGCGGCTGGGTTTTGTTCCCCTGTTTGACGCGGCCCCGCTGCTGGTGGCCGAGGCGCTGGGGCTTTTCGAGACGGTCGGGCTGCGCGTGGCCCTCTCTCCCGAAGGCTCCTGGGCTTCGATCCGCGACAAGCTGGCCTTTTCCGCCCTGGATGGAGCGCAGATGCTGGCCCCCATGCCCATCGCGCTCGCCGCCGGGCTGGGCGGCGTGGAGGCGGGGTTGCAGGTGGCCTGCGGCCTCTCACGCAATGGCAATGGCATCACTCTCTCCCACGAATTGGCAGGCGGAGACCTGGCGGCCAAGCTGAAGGCGCGCCGCACGCCGGCGACGCTGGCCGTGGTCTTTCCCTTCTCCTCTCACAACTATCTGCTGCGGCGCTGG
>CANHTE010000053.1 GCA_947462945.1 Acetobacteraceae bacterium | reverse complement strand
GGCATGCGGGCCGATCAGCATGCCATAGCCGCCCGAGCCCTGGGCCAGCTTCACCACCAGCTTGTGGATATTGGCCAGCACTTCCTTTCGATCCTCCTCACGCTCACACAGCAGCGTGGGCACATTGGCGAGTCTCGGTTCCTCACCCAGGTAAAAGCGGATCATCTCCGGCACATAGGGGTAGATGGCCTTGTCATCGGCGATGCCGCAGCCTGGCGCGTTGCACAATGCGACATTCCCGGCCCGATAGGCGGCGATCAGGCCCGGCACGCCCAGCATGCTGTCCGGCCGGAAAGCCTGGGGGTCCAGATAGTCATCATCAATGCGGCGATAGATCACATCCACGCGCTTCGCACCCGCGGTGGTGCGCATATAGACGATGTCCTCCTCCACGAAGAGGTCCGGGCCTTCCAGCACTTCCACGCCCATTTCATCGGCCAGGAAGCAATGCTCGTAATAGGCGCTGTTGAAGGCACCGGGGGTGAGGATGACAACCGTCGGGTTTGGGCCGGCGCGCTCAGGTGCTGCGGCCTTCAGTGTGGTCAGCAGATCCTCGGGGTAGCGGTTGACGGGGGCGATGCGGTGGCGCGCCATGAGGCGCGGGAAAAGGCGCAACATCGCCTCACGGTTTTCCAGCATGTAGGAAACGCCCGAGGGCGTGCGCGCATTATCCTCCAGCACGTAGAACTGATCCGGACCGGTGCGCACCAGGTCGATCCCGGCGATGTGGGTGTAAATGCCACCAGGCGGCAGAAAGCCCTGCATTTCGGGGCGAAACTGCTCATTGCCCTGAATCAGATGGGCGGGGATATGGCCCGCGCGAATGATCTCCTGCTTGCCATAGACATCGCCCAGAAAGGCGTTGAGCGCCCGCACACGCTGGGTCAGGCCGGCGGAAAGCCCTGCCCATTCCGCATGCGCCAGGATGCGCGGGATGATATCGAAGGGGATCAGCCTTTCGGGGTCGCCCCCCTCGCCATAGACGGCGAAGGTGATGCCGACGCGGCGAAACAGCACCTCCGCCTCGGCGCGCTTGGCCCTGAGGGCGGCTTGCGGGGTTTGCCGGAGCCAATCCGCGATGGCCGCATAGGCGGGGCGAAGCGCATCGCCTGATCCCATTTCGTCAAAGGCTGGCACCGTCATGGAACTTGATCCTGGTATTCGCACCTTGCATTGCCAAAGCCTTGCGCCGGGCACAAGCCAGCCCGGCGCATAAAGCGCATCGCCTGAAACGGCTTTGCCCAAGTCGCGGGCAGCTTGGCGAGACGCGCCCAAGGCCTATGCTTTGCCCCACCAGGGAGAACACCATGAACGATCAGCCGCAGCTCACCACCGGCGCCGAAGCCATGATGCGCAGCTTTGCCGAAGCCGGCATGCCCGCGATTTTCGGCGTGCCCGGCGGTGGCTCGAGCCTGGATTTGATCGCCGCAGCCAAGGCTGAGGGCATACCCTTCCTGCTGGCACGTACCGAGACCGGCGCGGGCATCATGGCCTCTGCGCTCGCGGAGCTGACGCATCGGCCGGTGGGGCTTTTGACGACGCGTGGCCCGGGGGTCTCGAACGCGGCCAATGGCATGGCCAATGCCTCGCTGGAGCGCGCGCCGGTGATCCTGGTGGCGGATGGCTTCGCCGCGCGCGAAAGCCGCTACGTGACGCATCAGCTTTTTGACCAGGCCGCCATGATGGCGCCCGTCACGCGCGCATGTGGCGTAGGCGCGGCCGAGGCGCCGCGTGTTCTGGCCGCCGCCATGGGTGCGCCGCGTGGCCCTGGCTATCTGGAGCTGGCCGGCGATGCCGCCCGCGCACCGGCCGCACCTGGGGCCAGCTGGGCCTGGCCGGCGCTCAATCCCCCCTCCCCCGCGGCCTTGGCTGAGGCCCGGCGCATGTTGGCGGCCGCCCGGCGCCCCGCCGTCATCATCGGTCTGGAATCCACCGACCCCGCCCGGGCCGCCGCCACGCGCCGCCTGATCGAGGCCTTGGGCTGCCCGGCCCTGGTCACCTACAAGGCCAAGGGCGTGCTGCCCGACACGCACCCCCTCTTCGGCGGGGTCTTCACGGGGGGCGAGGCGGAAGCGCCGCTGCTGCGCGATGCAGACCTCATCATCCTGGCCGGCGCTGATCCGGTGGAATTCGTGGGCCAGCCCTGGCGCTACGCGGCCCCCATCCTCGACCTCGCCTGCGCCGTGCGAGAGATGGAGTATCGCAAGCCCGAACTGGCCATCATCGGCGCCTGGGAGCAGGCGGCCAACGCACTGGCCGAGGATGCGCCGCCCAGCGCCTGGCCCGAGGGCCGGCTGGGCGCCCTGCGCGCCGCCTGGCTGGCTGCGTTGGAGAATGCCCCCGGCGGCAATCGCGGCATGGCACCCTCCGACATCGTCCGCGTCACGCAGGAGGCCTGCCGCCGCCTGGGGGCCGACCCCCGCGTGAGCGTGGATGCGGGCGCGCATATGTTCCCCTGCACCACCTTCTGGCGGGCCGAACGCCCGGGTGACCTGCTGATTTCCAACGGGCTGGCCACCATGGGCTACGCCCTGCCCGCCGCCATAGCGGCCGCCTGGCATGACCCCGCGCGCGGTGCCGTCGCCTTTACCGGCGATGGCGGATTGTTGATGGCCATCGGCGAATTGGCCACCGCCGCCGCGCTGGGCGTGAACCTGACCGTGGTGGTGTTCAACGATGCCACCCTCTCGCTGATTGACATCAAGAAGGGCGAACGGGATTTGCCCGATGGCGCGCTGGATTGGCCGATGGTGGATTTCGCCACCATCATGCGCGGCATGGGCGGCAGCGCCTGGCAGGTGGCCGACGCCATGGGGCTGGATGCAGCCCTGGCCGAAGCCCTGGCCAGCCCTGGCCCGCGCCTGATTGACGTGCGGACCGACCCCTCCAGCTATCCGGCGCAGATCAAGGCGCTTCGCGGCTAACGCTTGCGGTTGAGGAAATGCCCCATCATCGCTGTGGGCTCCGCCGTCTCCCAGGATTTGGCGAAGGCGGGGATGCCGGCGGCGATGGCCTGGCTCAGCGGCAAATCCTCCCAGGCGCGGATCAGCGCCTTCTGGTTGGCGATGGCGACCGGCCCGGCCTCACCCAGCAGGGCCAGCCATTCGGCCACCGCGCCGTCCAGTGCATGCAGCGGCACGACGCGTTCGAGAAAACCCCAGGCCTCCATGGTGGCGGCGTCCAGAGTCTCCGCCAGCAAAAGCAGCCGGCGGGTGCGGCCCCAGCCGATCAGCCCCGGCAACAACGCGGCCTCGACCACGGAGGGGATGCCCACGCGCACCTCGGGCATGCCGAATTTCGCGGCATCGGCCGCCACGCGCAAATCGCAGGCGGCGGCGATTTCCAGGCCGGCACCCAGGCACCAGCCCTGGATGCGCGCGATCACCGGCACGCGGCAGTTGCGAATGGCGGCGCAGGCGCCATGCACGCGCTGGATGAAAGCCTGGCCCTGCGCGGGCGTGGTGATGGCGCCCATTTCGCGGATATCGGCACCGCCGATGAAGGCGCGCTCGCCCTCGCCCGTCAGCACCACGGCGCGGATTTCGGGCTCCACCTCGAAGGCCGCCGCCAATTGCAGCAGCAATTCCGAGTTCAGCGTGTTCAGCTTGCCGTGATGGGCGATGGTGACGCGCCGCACATCGCCCTCACGGGTGATTTCGATCCTCATCGCACCATTCCCGCCAGCTTTGCATAGCCCCGCGCAATGGCGGCCAGTTCCTCATGCGCGATGACCGCGTTGAGATCGGTAAAGCCGTCCGGCGCGCGTTCGCTCACCACATCCACCACGCGCTCCGGCCCGCCACGGCGGTTGGAGAGCGCGATGTCCCGCGTGGCAGGCAGGCGCTCGGCCTCATAGGCTGAAAGGGCCGCCTCCACGGGCTGTTCGGCCAGCAGCCGCGCCAGCAGCCTTGCGTCAATGATCGCCTGCGAGGCGCCGTTGGAGCCGGTGGGGTACATGGCATGCGCGGCATCGCCCAGCAGTGTCACGCGGCCCTGGGTCCAGAAGGGCAGAGGGTCGCGGTCGCACATCGGGTATTCGAAGAATTCCGGCGTGGCGCGGACCATGGCTTCCACATCGAGGCCGGGAACGCGGAAGCGATGCACATGGGGCAGCACCTCCTCCAGCAAGCCGGGGCGGGACCAATCCTCGCGCCGGGGCGGTGGGCGTGTGGCATCACCGATCTGGGCGCAGACCACCCAATTGGTCAGGCGCGTCTCAGGCGTGCTGCCAGCGCCGATCGGGTAGAAGACCAGCTTTTCCTTCATGTCGCCGGCCACGAACATCACGTCGCCGCCCTCATAGGCGGGCCATTCGATGGCGCCGCGCCACATCTGGATGCCATTCCAGCGAATGCCGCCATCCTCGGGGTGCATCGCCTGGCGCAGAATGGAATGAATGCCATCGGCGCCGATCAGCGCACTGCCCCGAATGCTGGAGCCATCGGCAAAATTGGCGGTGACGCTCGATCCGGATTGCGCGAAGCCCACGAGGCGCATGTTGGTGCGGATGGCCTGCGGCCCCATGCGATCCATCGCCGCCTGCCACAAAACGCCATGCATGCGGCCGCGATGGATGGAAAGCTGCGGCGCATCATGCCCCGCATGCAGGCCGCGCGCCTCGGTCCAGATGCGATTGCCGAAACGGTCAAGGTAGCGCAATTCGCGCGTTCGGATGGCAATCGCATCCAGCGCCGGCAGCAGGCCGAGGGCCGCCAATTCCCGGATGGCATTGGTGAGTGTGTTGATGCCGACGCCGAGCTGGCGCACCTCCTTCGCGGCCTCCAGCACGATGCAGGGGATGCCGCGCTCATGCAGCGAAAGGGCCAGCGTCAGACCCCCGATGCCGCCGCCGGCGATCAGGATGGGCGCTGGTGGCGCGGGCCTGCGGTGGCGGCGATGATCAATCATGCGGTGCGTGGCTCGCGGGCTTGGCTTTGCGGCGCAGTTCCATCAGATCCTCCCTGGCGCGCTTCGCATTGCGATACAGCGCATCCTTGCCCCAACCATATTGCACGGGCGTATTCACCCCGCGCGCGCCGTATTCTGCCGCCGCGTGCAGCGTGAAGGAAGGGTCCGTCAGATGCGGGCGGGCCAGCGCCACCAGATCCGCCCGGCCGGCGGCGATGATGGTGTTCACCTGGTCAGCCGTAGTGATGGAGCCCACACACATCACCGCGATGCCGGCCTCATTGCGCAGCATGTCCGCCCAGGGAAGCTGGAACATGCGGCCATACATCGGCTGGGCATCGGCGACGGTCTGGCCGGTGGAGACATCCAGCAGGTCGCAGCCGGCTTCCCGGAAGGCGCGGGCGATGGCGAGCATGTCGGCATCCGTGACACCGCCCTCCGCCCAGTCGGTGGCGGAGACGCGCACCGACATGGGGCGATCCGCGGGCCAGAGGGCGCGCAGGGCGGTGAAGACCTCCAGCGGATAGCGCAGCCGGTTCGCGACATTGCCGCCATATTCATCGCGGCGCCGATTGGTCAGCGGCGAGAGAAAACTGCCCAGCAGGTAGCCATGGGCGCAATGCAGTTCCAGCATGTCAAAGCCGCAGGCGATGGCACGCTGAGCGGCAGCCAGGAACCCTGCCTTCACCTGGTCCATATCGGCGCGGTCCATGGCGCGCGGGGTCTGGCTGTGCGGGTAATACGGGAGCGCACTGGCCGAGAGGATGGGCCAGGCGCCGGCCTCCAGCGGCTGGTCCATCCCGTCCCACATCAGTTTGGTGGCCCCCTTTCGCCCGGCATGGCCGAGCTGAAGGCACATCTTGGCGCCGGCAGCATGCGCATTGCCGACAATGCGCGTCCAGGCCGCCTGCTGCGCGTCATTCCAGAGACCGGCGCAGCCGGGCGTGATGCGGGCCTCGGGCGCCGGGCAGGTCATTTCGGTGAAGATGAGGCCAGCGCCACCCATGGCGCGCGCGCCGTAATGGATCAGGTGAAAATCATTCGGCAGGCCCTCTTCCGCCGAATACAGGCACATGGGCGAGACGACGACGCGGTTGGGCAGTTCCATGCCGCGCAGCGCGAAGGGCTGGAACATGGGTGGGTTGCGGGCATCGCCGCGCGGGGCTTCCATCGCCACCACATCCTGCACCTCGCCCACGAATTCGGGCGCGCGGAGCAGCAGGTTGTCCCAGGTGATGGCCTTGCTGCGCGTCATCACCCCAAAGGCGAAGCGGGCCGGGTGGAAGTTCCAGAAGCGCTTCACATGCTCGAACCAGACCAGCGAGACATCCGCCGCGTGCTGGGTCTTCTCCACCTCCTCACGCCGCGCCGTCTCAAAGCGATGCAGGCAGCTGGGCACCTCCCCGCCGGCCATGAAAGCCGCATGCAGCGCGATGGCATCCTCCATGGCGAGCTTGGTGCCGGAGCCGATGGAGAAATGCGCGGAAGCCTTGGCATCGCCCAGCAGAACGAGGTTGTCCTTCACCCATCGCGCGCAGCGGATCATCGGGAATTGGCGCCAGGTGCTGCGGTTGGTGATGAGCTTGTGGCCTTGCAGCGCCTCGGCGAACACGTCTTCCAAATAGGCGGCGCTCTCGGCCTCGTTCATCGCGCCCAGGCCGGCGCGGGCGAAGGTCTCGGGGTCGGTCTCCAGCACCCAGGTGCTGGCGCCGGCCTCATACTGGTAGGCATGGGCGATGAAGATGCCCTCCGGCCGTTCCTGAAAGAAGAAGCTGAAGGCATCCAGCGGGCGTGTGCTGCCCATCCAGGCGAAACGATTGGGGCGGAGATCAACCTCGGGCTGGAAATGGGCGGCATGCTGCGTGCGGATCGGGCTGTTCACGCCATCGGCGGCGATGATGAGATCGAAATCGGGGAAATCCTCCGGCCGGGCTTCGCGGCGGAACTCCAGCACCACGCCCAGTTCCCGCGCGCGGGCCTGCAACAGCGTCAGCAGCGTGCGGCGCGAACAGCCGCAAAAGCCGTTGCCGCCCACGCGATGCTCATGCCCGCGGGCGATGATCGCGATGTCATCCCAATAGGCGAAGTTTTTCACAATCGCGCGGTAGGAGGTCCCGTCGGCATGCTGAAAGGCATCCAGCGTCGCGTCCGAGAACACGACGCCGAAGCCGAAGGTGTCATCCGCCTGGTTCCGCTCGACCACGATGATCTCGGCCGAAGGGCGGTCACGTTTCATGAGGATGGCGAAGTAGAGGCCGGCCGGGCCGCCGCCGATCACCGCAATGCGCATCAGACACTCCATCGGCTTGCCAGCGCAAATTACGCTTGAAGGAGGGGGCTCCGCAATGCTTTAAGCTTAAAACATGCAGCATCTGACGGGACAGTTTGCCCTGGTGAGCGGCGGTGGCACGGGGATCGGCCTGGCCTGCGCCCGCGCGCTGAAATCGGCCGGCGCCCATGTCACCATCCTGGGCCGCCGCGCCGCCCCCCTGCGGGAAGCCGTGATTCGGGGTGACGCGCATGAATTGCTGCTGGG
>CANHTE010000052.1 GCA_947462945.1 Acetobacteraceae bacterium | reverse complement strand
GGCCGGCTGGAAGCTCTTGGCCATCATCTGCGCCGCGGTCAGTCTCTTTGGCTTGATCCTGGAAAAGGGCGGTTTCTTCGCGGCCCTTACGGCCGTGATCGTTGTCAGCTGCATCGCTGAACACACGCACACCAAGAAGGGCGTGGCAGGCCTGTTGGTCTTCCTGCTGGTGCTCTGTTGGTGGGTCTTCATCTACGAATTGGATATCCGCGTGAATCTGTGGCCGCAGAGCTAAGAACGGGATAGGGAACAGCGACCATGGAACTTCTTCTCACCAACCTCGCGCATGGCTTCGGCGTTGCGCTATCCCTGCAGAACATCAGCTTCGCTCTGCTCGGCGCCCTGATCGGCACCGCCATCGGCGTGTTGCCGGGCATCGGCCCGGTGGCGACGATCTCGTTGCTGCTGCCCATCACCTTCGGCCTGCCGGCCACCACCGCCATCATCATGCTGGCGGGCATCTTCTACGGCGCACAATATGGTGGCTCGACCACGGCCATCCTGCTGAATCTGCCCGGTGAGGTCAGTTCGGTCGTGACCACGCTGGAAGGCTACAAGATGGCGCGCAACGGGCGCGCGGGGGCCGCGCTGGCCACCGCGGCGCTCGGCTCCTTCTTCGCCGGCTCGGTCGCCACCATCCTGGTTGCTGCCTCCGGCCCGCTGCTGACGCAGGTGGCCTTGAGTTTCGGACCGGCTGACTACTTCTCCCTCATGTTATTGGGTTTGATCATCGCCTGCGTGCTCGCGCAGGGCTCGATCATCAAGGCCGTCGGCATGGTGGTGCTGGGTGTGGCACTTGGCCTGGTTGGCACCGACGTGCAGACCGGCCAGCAGCGCTTCACCTTCGGTATTCCCGAATTGTCTGACGGCATCGGCTTCGTGCCCATCGCCATGGGCATGTTCGGCATCGCGGAAATCGTGCTGAACCTGGAGCGCCCCGAATCGCGCTCGGTGCTCAGTTCCAAGGTGGGCTCGCTCTGGCTGACCAAGGAGGAGTTCAAGCGGGCCACGCCAGCCGTGCTGCGCGGCACCGTCGTCGGCTCCTTCCTGGGCATTCTGCCGGGTGGCGGCGCCTCCCTTGCGGCCTTTGGCTCCTACATGATGGAGCGGAAGATGTCGAAGGGCCGGCATTTGTTCGGCCAGGGCGCCATCGAGGGCGTCGCCGGTCCGGAAGCCGCCAACAACGCCGCAGCGCAGACCAGCTTCATCCCGCTGCTGACGCTGGGCATTCCCTCCAACGCCGTGATGGCGCTGATGGTGGGCGCCCTGATCATCCAGGGCATCCAGCCTGGCCCCCGCATGGTGGAAGCCCAGCCCGACCTGTTCTGGGGCCTCATCGCCTCGATGTGGGTTGGCAACCTCATGCTGCTCGTCATCAACCTGCCGATGATCGGCATGTGGGTGAAGCTGTTGCAGGTGCCCTACCGCTTCCTCTACCCCTCGATCCTCGTGTTCTGCTGCATCGGCGTGTACTCGCTGAACAACAATGTGTTCGACGTGTACATGACCGTGCTGTTCACCGTCTTCGGCTACATGTGCAGCAAGCTGAAGCTGGAGCCCGCGCCCCTGCTCATCGGTTTCGTGCTGGGACCGATGATGGAGGAGCATCTGCGCCGCGCCATGCTGCTGTCGCGCGGCGATTGGGCGGTGTTCATCCAGCGCCCGATCTCGGCGACCATGCTGGGCATCGCCGCCTTCGCGCTGGCCCTGATGCTCGTGCCGAATATCCGCAAGGGCAAGGACAAGGCCCTGGCCGAATAGGCTGGGCACCCTTCCCGAAACGCGCCGCGGAGGGCAACCTCCGCGGCGTTTTTCGTAAGGGCCTGATCGCTTTTGGTTCTTTCACCAAAAGCGTGAATCAGTCTCTCAAACAGGCTGGAGGCTTCGATGGATCTTCAATTGCAGGGCAAGGTCGCGCTCGTCACCGGCGCCTCGGCCGGGCTTGGCCGAGCCATCGCCAAGGAACTTGCCGCCGAGGGGTGCCGCATGGCCCTCCTGGCCCGCCGCCGCCCCCTGCTGGAAGCGCTGGCCGCCGAACTCCCCGCCAGCGCCGAGCCCTTGATCATCGAGCAGGATTTCACCGCCAAGGATGCGGGTGAGCGCGTGCGGGATGCGATGCAGGCGCATTTCGGCCGTTGCGACATCCTGGTGAACAATGCCGGCTCCTCCCGCCCGCAGGAGGGGCTGGGGTCGGATGAGGCCTGGATGGACGCGATGGAGATCAACTTCCACGCCGGCCGCCGCATCACCCATGCGCTGGTGCCCATGATGCAGGCCCAGAAATTTGGCCGCATCATCAACCTGACCGGGCAGGATGAGGCCTGGATGATCAATGCCGCCAATGCCCCCAATGGCGCCGTGCATATCTGGGCCAAGGCGCTAAGCCGCACCCTGGGCCGCGATGGCATCACCGTGAACTCCATCCCACCCGGGCGCATCCGCTCCGAGCAGATCGATGCGCGCATTTTGCCGACCGAGGAGGCGCGGCGCGCCTGGGCCGAGGCGCAGGTGCCGGTGGGCTATATCGGTGAGGCACGCGACCTGGCCGTATTGGCGGCCTTCCTGGCCTCACCCCTGGCGCATTACATTACGGGCCAGGTGATTCATGTGGATGGGGGAACGCGGCGCTTTCCTCATTGATGCAAGGAAAGGCCTCCGGCGGCTGGGGCCAAAGGGCCCCAGACCCCAGAACCGCGCCGTCCTGCCCATAAGATCTTGTAAAGAAACGGGGTCTGGGGCCTGAGGCCCCAGCTGCCAGAGGCCCTGTTCTATAACAAAAAAGGGGGCCTCGCGGCCCCCTTTTCGTCTCTGCCGGCGGGCAGGATCAATCGCGCGCGGCAGCGCCCAATTCGGCCACCAGCTCGTCTTCGAGGGTGATTTCCTCCTCGCGGGCGATTTCCTCGCCGCGGGCCTGCTTCTCGGCTTCTTCCGGGCTGCGCGCCACGTTCACAACGACGGGCAGCATCACCTCGGGGTGCAGCTCGACGCGGACATTGGTCAGGCCCAGCAGCTTGATCGGCGCGTCGATCAGCACCTGTGAACGGTTCACGGTCAGGCCGGCCGCGGTGCAGCCATCGGCGATGTCGCGCGCCGAGACGGAGCCGTAGAGGTTGCCGCTTTCGCCGGCAGAGCGGATCAGGATGACCGAAAGGCCCTCCATGCGCTCGGCCACGCGCTCGGCTTCTTCGCGGCGCTTGAGGTTCTGCGCCTCAAGCTGCGCGCGGTCGGCCTCGAAGCGGGCGAGGTTGGACTTGGTGGCCCGCATCGCCTTGCCGCCGGGAAGCAGGAAGTTGCGCGCGTAGCCCGGCTTCACCTTCACCAGCTCGCCCATCTGGCCGAGCTTGTCCACACGCTGCATCAGGATGAGTTCAATCATGGCACGCCTCAGATCAGGTTTGGGGCGGCGCGGTGCGCCGCCGAATTTGGTCATAGAGGCCCACGCCGACCATCAGCGGGGCCATAATCTGGAGAAAAAGCAGCATCAGCAAATAAAAGCCGATGAGAAAGGCCAGCCGGCCAGGACGGCCGCGCAGCAAACGGTGCACACCGACCACGCCCAGCAGGAAAACCGGCACCAGCAGGATCAGCAACGAGGAGAGCGCGACCGCGCCCCCTACGAGATACCACAGCGCCAGCGCCACCACAGGCAGCGGCAGATACCAGTTGGGCAGGCGAAGATCATCGAGCGATGGCGTGGCATACAGCGCCAGGCCCCGCGGCGTCAGAAGTTTCTGCGCCGCCAGGCCGTTGCCGACCATCAGCAGCGTGATCCAGAAGCCGGCCGCAGCCGCCTTCACCTGCGCGATCTGGTCCACCATGCCGTCTGGCAGGGCGACGCCCATGCGGCGCACGCCCATCTCGACAGCATCCCGCATCTCCCCCTCCAGATCGGAGACGGAGGCAGCGAGAATGCCGAGCAGCACCACCGGCCAGAGCCCCAGCACCGCCAATGGCAATGTCAGGTCCATCCGACCGGACTGCACCGCCGTGCTGGCGATCAGCGCGACCGGCACGCCAAAAATGGCCAGAAACACGGCCAGCCCCAAGGTGGTGCTGGCAAGCAGGATGGCGAGCGAGGCGATGCTCACGGCAAAGACCGCCGTGCGCGCCCCGAAGGCGAAGGCCGCCGCAAAGAGCGGCAAGGGCGCCGCCCAGAGCAGCAGCCCGCCCAAAGGCAGGCCACGCATGGCCCAAAGGGCGAGCAGCGCCGAGCACAGCCCCGCAGCACCGGCCGCGAGGGCGCCGGGTTGGCCGAACAGCCCCCCCGATCCCGGACCCTGCTGACCTGCGCTTTGTGACACCCGCCCGGCCTCTTGTGTCAGTCGTTGATCACGTAGGGCAGCAGGGCCAGGAAGCGGGCGCGCTTGATGGCATTCGCCAATTCGCGCTGCTTCTTGCCGCTGACGGCGGTGATGCGGCTGGGCACGATCTTGCCGCGCTCGCTCAGGAAGCGCGACAGCAGGCGCACATCCTTGTGATCAATCTTCGGCGCCTGCGGCCCGGAGAAGGGGCAGGACTTCCGGCGCCGGTAGAAGGGGCGGCGGGCGCCCACGGCAGCGCGGCGATTGGCGATGTTGGGTTCAGCGGTGTCGCTCATCGTCTTACATCTCGTCGTTCAGGTTGAGGTCCATCTCGTCGCGCGGACGGGCCCGGTATTCCTCACGATCGTCACGGCCACCGGCGCCGGCACGGCCGGAGCCGAAGCGGCCGGCGGGCTTGGGCCCACGGAAGCCGCGCTCACGATCCCGGTCATCGGCGCGCTTGGCGAGGATGGCGGAGGGAGCCTCGGGGTCGATTTCCTCGACGCGGATGGTGAGTTCGCGCAGCACATCCTCGTTCAGGCCGAGCTGGCGAACGATTTCCTGCATGGCGGGGGCGGGGGCGTTGATGCCGAGGAGCATGTAATGCCCCTTGCGGTTCTTCTTCACCTTGTAGGCGAGGCCGCGCAGGCCCCAGTATTCGCGCTTGACGACGCCACCGCCATGCTCGCCAAGGGTCACGCCGATATTGTCGGCGATCGTCTCGACCTGCTGCTGAGTCACGTCATTGCGCGCGATGAACACGCATTCGTAGAGTGGCATGATGTCTCCCTATGGCTGCTCAGCCCTGGCGGCCAACGGGGATCGTGGCGCGCAAATGGGCATAGCCGCGGGCGTGCCAACGCCGACGGCAGGGTGGCGGGGATAAAACACAGGCGGCGCTGGGGGGCAAGGGCCTAGTTTTGGTAGGGCGTGCGGCGTCGCCTGTGATTTATGCGCTTCATGACCGCCCTCAGACGCCGGGCGGCCGCGTCCGCGGCCCGGGCTTCGGAACGCTGAAGCCTTCCGCCTCGCCTATTCGGCTCGGATTCGTTGATGGCCCGTCATTTCTCGTTGTCGCGGCTACCTCGCCGCGCTCCGCGCGAGGCCCAGCACCACCTGCCGCGCCACCACCTCATCCGGCAGGCCAGTGCTCTTGGCCTGGCGCTCGGCACGCAGCAGGGCCGCGCCCAGCGCCTCCAGCCGCGCCACGGACCAACGGCCCAGCGCCCGGGCCATGGCGGGCTTGGCCTTCCAGAAGACCGGCGGGCGCAGCGCGCCGATCGCCTCATCGGCCGAACTGCCATTTTCCATCGCCAGCCGCGCCATATGCAGGCGCTGCGTGTGGCGCAATGCGGCGCGCAGCACCTGCACCGGGTTCGCCCCCTCGCCAAAGGCCTTGGCGATGGCCCGGTCCGCCGCCGCCACTTCCCCCAGGGAGGCCGCCATCAGCGCCTCGTCCAGATCGAGCATGCTGCCTTCGCCCAGCACTTCCATCGCCGCCTCGACCGAGATGCGCTCGCCCGGGCCGGCATGCAGGGCCAGGACCTCCAGCGCGCGCCGCATGGCCAGCCGGTCCTCGCCGGCGCGTTCGGCCAGCCAGTCCAGCGCGGCGGGCTCGGCCGCCGCGCCCAATTCGCCCAGAATGCGCGTGATGGAGGCCACAAGGTCCCGCCCTCGCTCGGCATAGCATTCAATGATCTGGCCACGCGGATCGGCCGCCACCAGCGCCTTCAGCTTGGATTTGCCCGTCAGCCCCGCGCCTTCGATGATGACCAGCCCCGGCCCCCGCCCGGCCAACGCGGCCTTTACCGCTTCGGCCCAGGCATCCCGCGCGTCCCGCAGGCGGATCGCCATGCGCCCGCCCATCAGCGGCACCGAGGCTGCCTCGCCCGCCAGGGAGCCCGGGTCTTTCGCGGCTTCACGCGGCGGCTCGAAGATGCACATGCTGTCCGTGCCGGCCACGGCCCGGACGAGAAGCGCCGCGCGCTCATTCACCAGCCCGGCATCATCGCCGATCAGCAGCACCACGCGGCAATCCGCGGGCGGCTCCGCCAGGAAGCCGGCCAGGCGGCGGGGCTCAAGCTTGGCAACCAAGGGCTAGGCCGCCGGTGTCGCCGCAACCCGCTGGCGGAGTGCCACGGCCACGCCCAGCAAAACGCGGTCACTCAGCTCGGCGATGATGCGGCGGTCCGTATCCTCGCGCGAGGCATCGGCGGCGAAGAATTGCAGGTCCGGCAGGTTGTAGGCGTCCACTGTTCGCGCCGAGCCCCGATCCACCACCTCTCGCGGGACGGAGAGGGTGGAAAGCACCCAGCTCGCCGTCGCGATGATGCGCACGCGCGTGGCCAGGCCGTCATTGCGGAAGCCCAGCACCTCGGTGGAATAGCCGAGGGAGACATCAAGCTCATAACGGCCCTGGAGGCCGGGCTGGCTGCCTTCGAAACCGCGCTGCAGGGCGCGGCGCATCAACTGGCCGTTGCGCTCATACATCGGGCCGACCCGGACGGCGGCCAGTTCATCGCGCAGGCGGGGCTCCTGGCTGCCGAGGCCTGCGGCCGTCGGGTTGCGTTCGCCGCCCGGGCCATAGACCGGCTGAAAGCCACAGCCGGCCAGGGCCAGCAACGGGGCCGCGAGGAAGGTGCGCCTAGATGACAAGATTGACCACCCGGCCTTTCACATGGATGCGCTTCTTCACGGGCTTTCCGTCCAGCGCGCGCAACACATTGGGCTCAGCCTCGGCCAAAGCAAAGACCTCTTCGTCGGTCGCATCCACTGCGACTTCGATGGTGCCGCGCAGCTTGCCCAGCACCTGGACCGCCAGCGTCACACTCTCGGGCTGCAGCAGGGCGGGGTCGGGCAGCAGCCAGGGGAGCTGCGCAACCAGGCCGGCGCCCGGGTTGCCGTCACCTTGGTTGCCGACACCTTGGTTGCCGACACCTTGGTTGAGCGTGTCCCAGATTTCCTCGGCCAGATGCGGCATCATGGGCGAGGCAAGGCGGATCAGCGCTTCCATCGCCTCGCGCCGCGCGGCCAGGGGGGCGGCGGCGCTGTCCCCGATGGTATTGGCCAATTCGTGGATTCTGGCGACGGCGACGTTGAAGGTGAAGGCCTCCAGCGCCTCGGTCACGGCAGCGATGGCGCGATGGGTCGCTTGGCGCAGCTTCTTGCCCAGCGCCTCATCCGGCGCCGCCGCTTCCGTCATGTTCTGCGCGAGGCGCCAGATGCGCCCGATGAAGCGGCTGGCGCCGGCGACGCCGGATT
>CANHTE010000051.1 GCA_947462945.1 Acetobacteraceae bacterium | reverse complement strand
TTCAGCAGATGGCCGCCGACAAAAAGATGCCCCTGATAGATGGTGCGCCCATTGGTGGGGAAGGCCGGGCAGGCGATGGCGAAGGGCGCATCCAGGCGCTTCAGCAGCGCTTCCGCCACCGGGCCGATATTGCCCTCCTCCGTGCTGTCGAAGGTGGAGCAGTATTTGAAGAGGATTTGCGTGGCACCCGCCGCCAGCAGCGCGTCGCAGGCGGCGAGCGACTGCGCCACCGCCTCCCGCGCCGGAATGGTGCGGGATTTCAGCGCGATGATCACGGCATCCGCCTCGGGCAAAGGCCCATGTTCACCTGGCCGCTCCGCGGCGGGCGGCACGCCGATCACCTGCACGGCGCGCATCCCCTGCCGGACCAGCGTGCTCGCGAGGTCGGTCGCGCCCGTGAAATCATCGGCGATGCAACCCAGAAGCGGCATGGAAATCTCCTTCAAGGCCTTCCGTTTAGGCTGGCCCGCCGCCTGCCGCAAACAGGGCTTGAAGCCGGGGCGCCGCAGGGCAACATGTGGGGCATGAACAATCCGACGCGCCCTCGGCCGGTGCTGGACATGACGCCTGAGGGCGAGTTCCGGGAAGCGCCGAAGCCCCGTGGTTTCAACCTTCTGCTGGCGCGGATGGGCGGCATTGCCATGCTCATCGCCGTGGCTGCGGCGGGCCTGTTGCTGGTGGCGCTCGCGATCTTCTTCATCGGGCTGTTGCTGCCCATCGTGATCGCGGCCGGCAGCATTGCCGCCTTGTCGCTGTGGTGGCGCCGCCGCCAATTGCGCAAGATGGGCATCGAGCCCAGCCCGGTGCGGATCATCCTGCGCCGCTGAGGCGCATCACCGCTCCGGCTGCACCCCCATGGCGCGCACCGTCTCCCGGATGGCGATGATCTCGGCCTGAAGGCGCGTCTGGGCGGCTTCGGGCGTTTGCTCCGCCTCGGGGAAGATATCCGTGCCGAAGCCGGCGAAGCGTTGGCGCATGGCGGGCTCCGCCAGGGCATCGCGCAGCGCCGCGTTCAGCCGCTCAATGATGGGGCGCGGCGTGCCGGCGGGGGCGTAGAGCGCGTTCCACAGCAGCAATTCAAAGCCGGGGAAGCCCGCCTCGGCGAAGGCAGGCGTCTCGGGCAGGGCGGCCAGGCGCGCCCGCGTCGTCACCGCGAAGGGCCGTGCCGTGCCGCCCTGCACCTGCGCCAGGGCGGTGGTGGAGAGGTCGCAGATCGTGTCCACGCGGCCGGCCAGCATGTCCTGCAGGGCAGGGGCACTGCCGCGATAGCCGATATCGTTGAACTTCACCCCCAGCCGGTGCTGGATCATCAGGCTGCACAAATGCACGGCCGAGCCGATGCCCGAATGCCCCATATTCAGTCGCTCGCCCTGCATCCGCATCCAGGCCAGCAGCCCGGCCGTGTCACTCACCGGCAAGTCCCGCCGGCCGATCAGCACCAGCGGCCCGTAATTGATCAGGCCGATGGGCGCGAAGGCGGTGGCCGTGTCATAGGGCAGGCTGGCATAGAGTGCTGCGCCGCCCGGCAGGGCCAGATGGTTCAGCAGCAGCGTATAGCCATCCGGCGCGCTGCGGGCCACGCGGGCTGAACCGATGGTGCTGCCTGCGCCCGAGACATTCTCCACCACGAAACGCTGGCCAAGCCGTTGGGACAGCGCCTCCGCCACCAGGCGCCCGGTGGTGTCGGAGGGGCCGCCCGGCGCAAAGGCGACAATGAGCGTGACGGGCCGGCTGGGATAGGCGGGGTCCGCCTTGGCCGTGGTGCTGAACAGGGCCAGGGCGGTCAGCAGGAAGGTCAGGCGCATGGGGGTCCTCGGCGGGGTTTGCCGGGGGGCTTGCAAGCGCCGCGCCAGGAGGAAGAAAAGGCCTCCGACCCCATGAGTTAATGGGGTCTGGGGCCGCCCTTCTTTGCACATGGGGCCCCAGCCGCCGGAGGCCTGTATTTCCTTACTGACCGAAGACCCCGCGCAACCTCTGCTGCCCCTCCTCCGCCTCCCGCACCATGCGCCGCACCACCTCACCCGCCGGCAGAACCTCATCGATCAGCCCCGCGCATTGGCCGGCCCAGGCGAAGCCCTCCTCCATGCGGCCCTCATCGGTGGCAATCGCATTCACACTCCCCGCGATCATCGGCACGATCTCCTCGGCGGCCGCGCCCGCCGCCTCCCGCGCCACAATGGCCTGGGCATGCGCAGTGACCAGCGCGCGGCCCGGCATCCCCAGTGAGCGCTTGATGATCATGGTGCCCGAGGGCTCGGCCGCCACGATCGCTTGTTTGTAATGGGCATGCGCCTGCGCCTCGATGGTGGCGACGAAGCGCGTGCCCATCTCCACCCCCTCCGCGCCCAGGGCCAGGGCCGCCAGCAGCCCCGCCCCCGTGGCAATCCCGCCCGAGGCGAGCACGGGGATGGAGACGGCGCGCACCACCCGCGGCACCATCACGAAGCTGGTCTCATCCGAGCGGCCCAGATGCCCGCCCCCCTCATACCCCACGGTCGCCACCATATCGGCGCCGGCCGCTTCCGCCTTCTTCGCCAGTTCCGGCCCGGCGATCAGCACCAGGATTTTCGCCGCACCGTTGATGCGCTTGATCCAGGGCGCCGGATTGCCGGCGGTGAGCGCGATGACGGGCACCGCCTCCTCCAGCGCCACCTCCATCATGGCGGTGATGTCCATGCGGCCCAGTGGGAAATTCACGCCAAAGGGCTTTTGCGTCAGCGCGCGGCAACGATGAATTTCCGCCCGCAGCGCCTCCGCCCCATCCAGCCCGGCGGTGGCGATCTGCCCCAGCCCGCCCGCCTCCGAGACGGCGGCGCACAGCTCCGCCTTGGCCACGCGCGCCAGCCCGCCCTGCACGATGGGATGGGCAATGCCGAGCATGTCGGTCACGCGGGTTTTCATTCTGCGGTGGCTCCGGAAAGGCGGACGGCTTCCGCCCATTTGGTGATTTCGGATTGCAGGAAGGCGGGAAAACGGTCGGGACCAAGCTGCCCTGGCTCAATCCCCATGCCGCGCAAACGGGGGGCCTGTGCGGCGGTGGCCGCCAGCACGATCTGCGCCACGCGCTCCACCAGGGCCATCGGCGTGCCGGCGGGTGCCATCAGCGCCTGCCAGGCCACCGCCTCGAAGCCCGGCCAGGTCTCGGCCACGGCCGGCACATCCGGCCAATCGGGCAGGCGCTGGGCGGTGGAGATGGCGATGGCGCGGATGCCGCCCGCGCGCAGATGCGGCGCGCTGGGCGGCAGGTTCTCGAAGGTCGCCTGGATGCGGCCGGCGAGGAGTTCGGTGATGGCCGGCACCGAGCCGCGAAACGGCAGATGCACCGCCTGAAAGCCGGCGCGGTGCCGCACCAGCTCCATCGCCAGATGCGGCAGCGTGCCGATGCCCGCACTGCCATAGCTGAGGCCCTGCGGCTGCGCCCGCGCCCAGTCGAGAAATTCGGAAAAGCTGCGCGCCGGCACGGCCGGATGCACCGCCAGCACATTGGGCACCAGGCCGATGACGCAAACCGGCACGAAATCCCGCACCACATCAAAGGGCAGGCGGCGATACAGCGTCACATTGGCGGCATGGGCGGCGGCGATGGTCAGCCAGGTGCTGCCATCATTCGGCGCGCGCGCCACGAATTCGGCGCCCAGATTGCCGCCGGCGCCAGGGCGGTTTTCCACCACCACATTCACGCCCAGCGCCTCGTTGATGGCCTGGGCCGAAAAGCGTGACAGCGTGTCCGAGGCGCCGCCCGGCGCATAGGGGCTGATGATGCGCATCTGGCTTGGTTGCGCCTGGGCCAGCGCGGGCAGCGCCAGCCCGGCCAGCAGCGTGCGGCGCCTCATGGCTTGGCCCCCCGGATCATGTCCTTGGCGATCAGCATGCGCTGCACGTCGGAGGCACCTTCGAAAATGCGGAACAGCCGCACATCGCGGTAGAATTGCTCCACCACGCTGCCGCGCATCCAGCCGGCGCCGCCATGGATCTGCACCGCATGATCGGCCACGCGGCCCACCATCTCGCTGGCAAAGAGCTTGCAGCAGGCGATATCGGCGATGATCGGCCCCTGCGCCTCCCCCGCCTCGTCAAAGGCGCGGGCGGTTTCCAGGATCATGCTGCGCGCGGCCTGGGTTTCGGCGCGCATATCCGCAAGCTTGGCCTGCACCAGTTGAAATTCCGAGAGCGGCTGGCCGAATTGGCGGCGATGCATGGCATGGAACAGCGCCTCCTCGATCAGCCGTTGCGCCTGGCCCACGCAGGTGACAGCGACATGGAGGCGCGCATGGTTGATGCCGCGCATGGCGGTCTTGAAGCCGCCCCCCTCACGCCCGCCGATCAGGTTTTCGGCCGGCACGCGGGCCTGGTCGAAAAACACCTCGCTGGTGGCGCTGCCATCCTGGCCCATCTTGCGGTCGGCCGGGCCGCAGCTCACGCCCGGGGTGCCGATGGGCACGATGAAGGCGGAAATCCCCCCGGCATCGCGCGTCCCCGCCTCGGTGCGCGCCATGACGATCAGCACCTGCGCCTGGCGCGCATTGGTGATGTAGCGCTTGCTGCCATTCAGAACGTAGTGCTCGCCCTCTCGTGTCGCGGTGGTGCGCACGCCCCCGGCATCGCTGCCGGCCTCGGGCTCGGTCAGGCAGAAGGCGGCGGTGGCCTCGCCGCTTGCCATGCGCGGCAGCCATTCGGCGCGCTGCGCATCGGTCCCGTTATAGAGGATGGGCTGCGAACCCAGGCCGATGGTGGTGGAGAAGCGCGCGCGGAACACGCTGCTGGCGCGCGTCACCTCGAACATCACGCGCACCTGTTGTTCCATGGTCAGGCCCAGCCCGCCCCAGCGGGTGGGGATGGAAATGCCGAACAGCCCGGCCTGGCGCAGCGCGTCGGTCAAATCCTCCGGCAGGGTTTCCTGGCCTTCCAGGCGCGGTTCCGCGGGGATCAGCCGCTCTCGCACCAGCCGGGCGATGCCGTCGAGATAGGCCGAGAATTCCGAGGCGGTGGCGCGCTCGGGCAGGGCGTCGTTCATGGGGTTCCTCCTGGGCCGGCAGCATCCGGCGCTGCGGGCCGCCCTGTCAAACCGGAAGGGCGGGGGCGCCTTCATGTAGGCAGGCGCCGGAAAACCTCGCTATGTTGAAAAGATTGAGCCTTGGGATGCCCCGTTCTTGTCCATGCCGCCCTTTCACCTGCGCCTGCCGGCCACGCTGGAGAGCGTCAGCGAATTGCTCGACGCGCTGGAGGCCTATGCCGAGGCGACGGAGCTTTCACCCGCCATCGCCGCCCGCCTGGCACTCATCGCCGAGGAGGTGGCCGCCAATGTGGCGATGCACGCCACCGGCGCCAGTTTCTTCGCGTTGCAGGTGACGCCCATGCCAGCCGGGCTTGGCCTGTGCATCGAGGATGACGGCCCGGAATACGATCCGCTGGCCCGCATCGCACCCGATACGGCGGCAGAGCTGGAGGAGCGCGATGTGGGCGGGCTGGGCGTGCATCTGATGCGCGAATTGACGCGGGATGCGCGGTATGAGCGCGCCGCCGGGCTGAACCGGCTGGTTTGCCTGCTGCCCCTCTGAAGCATCGGGTGGTTCCCAGCGGGGCCAGCCGGGGCCAAGCTGGCGGCGCAAGATCGTAAAGGCTTCACGTGTCCCTCTGGGTCGCCATCACCCTCACCGCCGCCTTGTTCCAGACCTGGCGCACCGCGCTGCAGCAGCGGCTGCGGGGGCAATTATCGCTCAATGGGGCGGGGGTGGTGCGTTACCTCTATGGCGTGCCCTTCGGGCTGCTGATCCTGGGGGCGTATTGGCTGGTCTTCGGCGGCGGCTTCGGCGCGCCCACCCCCTATTTCCTGCTGCTCTGCGCCATGGCCGGGATCATGCAGATTTTCGGCACCAATCTGCTGATTTCCTCCTTCGCGCCGCGCGGCTTTGCCGTCGGCACCGCCTATTCCAAGACCGAGGCGGTGCAGGCCTCCATCATCGCGGTGATCGTGCTGGGGGAATTGCTGTCCTGGCTCTCCTGGCTGGGCATCGCCATCAGCGTGATGGGGGTGATGTATCTCTCGCTCGCGGGGCGGGGGATGCGCCCGGCCGATCTCTGGCAGGCCACGCGTCAGCCGGCGGCCCTGTGTGGCATTGGCGCCGGCTTCTGCTTCGCGCTGACGGCGATCTGCGTGCGCAAGGCCAATATCGAATTGCCGGGGCCGGACCCGCTGCTCAAGGCGCTGTTCTCGGTGGTGGTGACCAATGTGATGCAGACGGTGATGCAGGGCGGCTGGCTGCTCTGGCGTGAGCCCGCGCAGATGACGGCCGTGTTCCGCAGCTGGCGGGACAGCGCGAAGGTGGGCGCGCTTTCCGCCGCCGGCTCCTCCTGCTGGTTCATGGGCTTTGCGCTGGCCCCGGTGGCGCTGGTGCGCGCGGTGGGCCAGGTGGAGATCATCTTCACCCTGCTGTTCAGCCGGTTTTTCCTGGGCGAAAAGCTGAAGGCCAAGGATGTGACGGGCGCGCTGCTGGTGGTGGCCGGCGTGGTGCTGGTGCTGGCGGGGCATTGGTAGGCGCCTGCATCCGCCCGCCCGACGCGCGCCTCCCCGCGCACTCTTGTCCAGCGCGCGTGACCGCGCGACACAGCACCCATGGACACAGCACCCATGGACAACCCTTGCCGCCTTTACCTCATCACCCCCCCCGTCCTGCCGCCCGGCTTCGAGGATCACCTCGCCGCCGCGCTGGATGCGGGGGATGTCGCCTGCCTGCAATTGCGGCTGAAGGATGCGCCGCGCGATGAGGTGAAGCGCGCCATTGCCCGCCTTCTGCCCATCGCCCAGCAGCGCGACGTCGCCTTCCTGTTGAATGATGACGCGCCCCTGGCGGCCGAGACGGGCTGCGATGGCGCGCATCTGGGCCAATCCGATGGCGACCACGCCGGCGCCCGCATGCTGCTGACCGGCAAGATCCTCGGCATCACCTGCCATGCCTCACGCCATCTGGCGATGAATGCGGGCGAGATGGGGGCCGATTACGTGGCCTTCGGCGCCTTCTTCCCCACCGCCACGAAGGAGACGCAGCACGTCGCCGATGTGGAATTGCTGGAATGGTGGACCGAAATCATGGAAGTCCCCAGCGTGGCCATTGGCGGCATCACGGCCGAAAACTGCGCCCCGCTGGTGCGGGCGGGCGCGGATTTCCTGGCGGTGGTGGGCGCGGTGTGGAACCATCCTGATGGCGCAGGCGCCGGCGTGCGCCGCATGAACCAGGCGATCAGGGATGCGCTCGATGGAGCTTGAATTCGAAACCTGTGACGTCTTCACCACCTCCCGCTTTGGCGGCAATCCGCTCGCCCTGGTCTATGGCGCGGATGGGCTGGAGACGGAGGCGCTGCAGGCCATCGCGCGCGAATTCAACCTGAGCGAAACCGTCTTCATCCTGCCGCCCGAGCGCGAGCCCGCGGATTTACGGCTGCGCATCTTCACCCCCGGCCTCGAACTGCCCTTCGCAGGCCATCCCAATGTGGGGGCGGCGGTGATGATCGCCCGCCGCATCGGGCATGAGGGGGATCAACTCATCCTCGAACAGCCGGCCGGCCATGTCAC
>CANHTE010000050.1 GCA_947462945.1 Acetobacteraceae bacterium | reverse complement strand
GGGCTGGCGGCGCTGGTTGCCGAATTTCGGCCTGGTGGCGCTGGGCTCGGTCACGGTGCGCTTCCTCATGCCGCTGGCGGCGGTGGGGGCCGCGCTTTGGGCGCAATCCCGCGGAATTGGCTTGCTGAACTGGGTGGATGCGCCCGGCTGGCTCGCCATCCCGGTGACGGTCGTGCTGCTGGACCTGCTGATCTACTGGCAGCACCGCATCTTCCACGCCGTGCCCTGGCTGTGGCGGCTGCACCGCGTTCATCACGCGGACCCTGAGATGGATGCCAGCACAGGCCTGCGTTTCCACCCCATCGAGATCTGGCTCTCCATGTGGGTGAAGATCGCGGCCGCCGTGGCACTCGGCGCCCCGCCCGAGGGGGTGGTGGCGTTTGAGATCATCCTGAACGCGGCGAGCCTGTTCGAACACGCCGCCATCCGCATTCCGCCCGCGCTGGACCGCGCGCTGGGCTGGGTGATCGTGACGCCCAACCTGCACCGCATCCATCACTCGGAACGCGAGGAGGAAACCAACAGCCATTTCGGCTTCTGCCTCTCCATCTGGGACCGCCTCTTTGGCTCCTGGCGGGGCGGCTGGGCGGGGGAATTGGTTTTGGGCATTCGGGGCTATCGCGCGGCCGGCGAACAGCATGTGCTGCCGATGTTGACGCAGCCGTTCCGGTAGGGCGTGCGTGGAAGAAATTGGCCTCCGGCGGCTGGCGCCCCAGTCCTGGAAGTGGGAGCCCCAGTCTTGGAAGTGGGAGCCCCAGTCTTGGAAGTGGGAGCCTCAGTCTTGAAAATGGGAACCCCAGCCGCCGGAGCCGCCTTGAACTCCCGAGGTTTTTCCCGCCCACCGCTTCCACCGCCCCCATGGCTACGCCAAGCTGCGCCCCACAAAGGGCGGATCCGTATCCCAAAATGTCCAAGCATCCGGCCGCATGAGCCGGCCTGACACCGTGACCTTGCGGCGCCTGCTGCAAACCCCCGACTACCGGCGCCTCTGGATGCTGGGCGGCATCGCCAATGCGATGCGCTGGCTGGAGTTGCTGGCCGCCAGCCTCTGGACCTTTGAGGTGACGGGCTCGGCGCTCGCTGTCTCGGTCGTTGTCATGATGCGCGCCTTGCCGATGATGCTGCTGGGCGCCGTGGCCGGTGCCCTGGCCGAGCGCATGGACCGCCGCAAGCTGTTGATCGCGCTCCAAGCCAGCTCTGCGCTCGGGGCTGGCGCCGTGGCGCTGCTGGCCAGCCTGGGCTGGCTCGCGCCCTGGCATTTGATGTTGCAGGGCTTGCTGGCCGGCCTGGCCTGGGCGGGTGAGATGGCAACTCGCCGGCGCATGGCGGCCGATGCGGCGCCCGCGGGCGATCTCGTCCCCGCCGTAGCGCTGGATACGCTGACCGGAAGCACGACCCGCGCGGTGGGGCCGCTCCTGGGCGGCGTGATTTATCAATTCGCGGGAATTGCCGTGGCGGCCGGGCTGGCCTGCCTGCTGCATCTGGTGGCGCTGCGCCTCGCGGCCCGGGTGGCGACGCCACGACGCGTGGCGGGGGCAGGCCATCCCCTCGCCGGGATCGGCGAGGCGGTGCGCCTGGTGATGAGTATCTCGGCCCTGCGGGTGGTGCTGGGCGTGACGCTGGTGATGAACGTCTTTGGCTTCAGCTACAACTCCATCCTGCCGGCCTTTGGCAGCCTCGCTTTCTCGGCCTCCAGCGCCGCGATCGGCCTTTTGGCGGCGGCCGAGCCGCTGGGTGCGCTGGTGGGTGGCCTGTGGCTGGCGCTGGGCCGGCGCACGCCGCCCGGGACGCGGCCGCTGGTGCTGGGCTCAGTGTTGTTCCTGGTGCTGCTGGCGCTGGTGGCCTTCATTGGCAGCTATGTGCTGGCCTGGCTGCTGCTGGCGGTGGGCGGCCTGGGCACGGCGCGCTTTGCCGCGATGCAGACCTCGGTAGTGATGACAGCGGCCCCGCCCGAAATCCGCTCGCGGGTGCTGGGCCTCGTGACCACCTGCATCGGCATGGGTCCCTGGGGCGTGCTGGCCATTGGCGCCCTGGCCGATGGCTTGGGCGCGAGGCTGGCCATCGCCGTGATGGCCGGGACCGGCCTGGCCCTGATGGGCCTGCTCCTGCTGTGGGAAGCGCGACGAAGCTGAAGCATCCACAGGCGCCTGATGGCCATTGCTGCCCGGATCGCCGTTGTTTCAGCAACCGGTGGCCGGGTTGAATGGATGGATCCGCTTCGCCAGCCTGCGTCTTCCAGAGTGGGGTTTGCAGCCATCCCCGCTTCGCCCAGACTGCCGCCATAAAGCAGACTGCCGCCATCAAGCAGACTGCCGCGATCAAGGGGGAAATCCATCATGGCCAAGGCTCGACGCGTCATCATCACCTGCGCCGTCACCGGCGCGATCCACACGCCCAGCATGTCGCCGCATCTGCCCATCACGGCGGCCGAAATCGCCGAGGCCGCCATCGGCGCGGCCGAGGCAGGGGCAGCCATCGTGCACCTGCATGCCCGCAATCCGCAGGATGGACGGCCGGATCAATCGCCAGAGGCCTTTGCTCCCTTCCTGGGCATCATCAAGCAGGCTTCGAACTGCGTGGTGAACATCACCACCGGCGGCGCGCCGACGATGACCATCGAGGAGCGCGTGCGGCCAGCAGCCTTGCACAAGCCCGAAGTGGCCTCGCTGAACCTGGGTTCGATGAATTTTGGCCTGTTCGGCATGCTGAACCGCTTCAAGGAATTCAAGCATGAGTGGGAGCCCGCCTATCTGGCGAACAAGGACATCATCTTCCGCAATTCCTTTCAGGATATCGAGTATATCCTGACCACCTGCGCCGGGAACAACACCCGCTTCGAGTTCGAGTGCTATGATACGTCGCATCTTTATAACCTGAAGTACTTCTTCGATCAGGGTCTGGTGAAGGCGCCGCTGTTCATCCAGACGGTGTTCGGCCTGCAGGGCGGCATCGGCGCGCATCCGGATGATGTGATGCATATGAAGCGCACGGCGGACCGGCTGTTTGGCGACAATTACCAATGGTCGGTACTGGGGGCGGGCTCGAACCAGTTGAAAATCGCGGCCATGGCGGCGGCGATGGGCGGCAATGTGCGCGTGGGGCTGGAGGACAGCCTCTGGGCCGGCCCGGGGCGGCTGGCCACCAGCAATGCCGAGCAGGTGCGCTTGGTGCGGCAGATCATCGAAGGGCTGGGCCTGGAAATCGCCACCCCTGATGAGGCGCGCGAAATTTTGTCCCTCAAGGGCGGCGACCAGGTCGGCTTCTGAACGAGACGGCGGGCGGGCCAAATCACTCGCCTGCGGGGGCCAGGCGTGAAGCCTTCCTAGCGTGCTTCCAGCACGCGTTGCCTACCGTGCTTCCAGCACGCGTTGCCTACCGTGCTTCCAGCACGCGTTTCCTACCGTGCTTCCAGCACGCGTTTCCTACCGTGCTTCCAGCACGCGGCCCATGAAACGGGTAATGCCCCGCTGCCAGCCCCAGGCGATGGCGGCGGGTGTTTCAGCGCCGGTCAGGATGACCCGGTTGCGGTCTTCCGGCAGGGCGGCGTCGAGGCTGGCGCGCGCCACAGCATCGGCGGCCAGCATTTCGGGGCGGAAGCGCAACCGGAGCATGGCGTGATCCAGCCTTGCCCCTGGCCAGGCCCGCAGCAAGCCCGCTTCCACCTCGTCCAGCGCCAGGGTCCAGCCCCGCATGAGCGAGAGGCGTTGCAGCAGCGTGAAGCCCCCCGGATCAGCCAGCCATTCGCTGGCCGGGACAGCGACGAGCAGCCGCATGCGTCCATGCGGCCCAAGCGCCGCATCAAGCCGCAGGAACTCCGCTTCCAATGCGCTGCCCAGCAGCAAAGGCAGGCAGGTCTCGCCCAGCAGCCGCGCCTCCTGCGGGGGGGCCAACTCGGCCAGCATGCGGCGCTCCACCGCCTGCCGGAACCGGCGGGCCAGGGCCGGATGGCCCGTCAGATCGCGGCCGGGTAACAGCGCAGCGACAAGGTCGGGCAGATGCGGCCGCAATTCGGTCCAGAGCGGCTGCGGATGTTCATCCCCCTCGCCCAGGCGCCAGACGCCCCGGCGGCGCAGGAAGGCCGTGAGATTGGCGCTGAGCAAGGCGCGCTGCGCGCCATCCAGCTCGGCCATGCTGGGCGGTGGCACATTGGGGCGGGGCGGGCTGGCCACGGGCAAGGACGCCTCCAGCCCGAGCGCAGCCTCAACCAGGGTCAGCAGCCGTGCCGCCTCGGCCGGCAGCCGGAGCACGGGCAGCAGGATCTCGGCCGGGATTTCCGGCAGCAGCAGGGAAAGATTGCGGCGGACCTCGTCCAGATGCTCGGCCGGCGGGGGTGACAGGGCCACGAGATCACCGCCCGGCAATTCGTAAAGCCGGGCGCGGGTGGGGCGCAGCATGGGAGCCAGGGCCTCACGCACCAGGCGCTCGTGGCGCGGTTCACGCAACCGGTCGGACACGAGGGAAAGGCGGACATGCAGGGCGCGGCGTTCCACGCCCGAGGTCACGCAGTCACGCGCCAGGGTCGCCAGGGCGGAAGCATCGCGCAGCGCAGCGGCGCCGTCCCAAGGGGCTTCGGCGGGGACGGGGACGTTCATGCAAAGCCCTCATGCAGGATTCCGGCGCCGCGACACCAGGCGGGGGCAGGCCGGCCAAGGGCAATCAGCCCGGCCGGGCGGGGCGGTGGGGGCACGGGGCCGGCAGGGGCGGCCAGCAGAAGCTCGGGTGCGATGCCGGCATCCAGCGCAGCCGGATGGGTGCCGAGCAGCCCGACCGTCCAACCGCCCTGGCGCAGCCCCTCCGCCACACCGGCAAAACCCACCGGATCAGCAAGGGAGGCGAGCGGCAGCAGGGCGATGGGACCGTTCGGGTCCCCCGCCGCGCCGGCCCGAAGGGGCGCACCATGGCCCAGGCCGCCCAGCGGCAAGTCGAGAATGAGGCGCAGCCCCGGCCGCAGCATCGGAAGACGCGCCCGTTCCACAGGGTGGGTCAGCGCAGCCAGGATGCGGCGGCAGACCCAATCCCTCGCCATGGCCTCAAGCTCCGGATCATCCAGCCCCAGGGGGGCGGGGCCAAGGCGCTGCGCCACCGGCACGCCACCCGGGCCGGATTCCAGGAGGGTCAGCCGCGCGGCATCCTCCAGCCGCCATTGGGCGCAATGCGCCTCCAGCCCGGCGAGGCTCCAGCCCGGCTGCGCCGTGGCTTGGCTCGCGGCCTCACACAGGGCGGCGACGGGCGGCTGACCCTCGGGCAGGGGAAAACTTGGCGGGGTTGAACCGGTCAATGCGCCCATGGCCTGGGCGGCCCGCTGGCCGGGGCCGGCCGCATTGCCCAGCAAAAGATCTCCCCCAGGAAACCCAAGGACCTGCCCGCCGCCCAGGATGGCAGCCTCCTCCAGCAGGGCACGGGCCACGCGGCGCACCGCCACGGGGGCATTCACGGGTTGGAAGACGGCGATGCCACCGGCCGGCGTGGCGGCCAGCGCGGCCCGCCAATCCGCAGCCTTGGCCTTCATGGGCGAGCCCCGTGCTGCGGCGAGCTGGGGCGTTCTGTCGTGGTGGCCATGCTCTGGCCCCTCCTGGGCCTGCAAAACCTTACCGCACAACCCTTAACCAAAGTTTAGGCCGACCAGATCGCGGAAATATGACAATATGTTGCTCTCCCCCCCCGCCTGGGCTACGCCAAACCCTCCATGTCATCCAGCTTCCCCCCAGTCTCCCCAGGACGTGACGCAGTGACGCCGGCGCAGCTCTCCGATGCGGTTCGGGCGCTCGCCCGCGGAACCGTCCTCGTGGTGGGCGATGCGATGGTGGATCGCTACATCTACGGCAGCGTCTCCCGCATCAGCCCCGAAGCTCCGGTGCCCGTGCTGAGCGTGGAACGTGAAGTCGCGTTACCGGGTGGCGCGGGCAATGTGGTCCGCAACCTGACGGCGCTGGGCGCGGCCGTCGCCTTCGTATCGGTCGTCGGCGATGACGCGGCCGGCAGCGACCTGACCGGGCTGATCGGCGGCCAGCCGCGGGTCGAGCCTTGGCTCCTGGTCCAGGGCGGCCGCACGACCACGACCAAGACGCGCTTCCTCTCAGGCGGCCAGCATCTGCTGCGGACGGACCGCGAGCAGGCGGCACCCATCCATCAGCGCCTGGCCGATCGGCTCGTGAAGATCGCCTCGGATGCGGTGGCGGTGACGACGACGCTGGTGCTCTCGGACTACAAGAAGGGCGTTCTGGCCGGCGATATTCCGGCGCGCCTCATTGCTTCGGCCCAGGCGGCCAATCGGCGAGTGGTGGTGGACCCCAAGGGGGGCGACCATGCCCGCTTTGCCGGGGCGGACCTCATCATCCCCGAGCCGGAGGAGCTGGCAGGCGCCACCGGCCTGCCCGTGCATGACGAAGCCAGTGTGGCCCTGGCGGCCAGCGCCCTGCTGCGTGCGCACCGCTTCGGGGCCGTCCTGGTCCCCCGCGCGCCTGATGGGCTGACGCTGGTGGAGCGCGAGGCCGATGGGAGCGAGACGGTGCGCCATTTCCGCGCCGAAGCCTCCGAGGTGCATGACCCGGCGGGGGGCGGCGATGCGGTGGTGGCGGTGGTGGCGGCAGGGTTGGCCACCGGACTGTCGCTGGCTTCAGTGGCGCGGCTGGCGGCCCTGGCGCTCGGCATTGTCAGCCGGAAATCCGGCATAGCGCCTGTGCGCGCCGAGGAATTGCTGGAAGGCCTCACGCCGGGCCGAAGCGCCATGCGCAAGCTCGTCTCCCTGCCGCTCGCGGCCGAGGTCATCGAACGCTGGCGGCATCGTGGCTGGCGGATTGGCCTGTTGCAGGTGAATGGCGCGCCCTGCCCCGAGGCCCTCACCGAACAGGCGCGCCGCTGGTGCGACCGCCTGCTGGTGGGCGTGGAGCATGAGGGCGAGCTGGCCGGGCTCATGGCCTCAAGGCCGGAAGTGGACCTGGTCGCGATCGGCGCTGATCGGGGGAGCGAGGATTTGCTTCGCCTGCTGCGCCCTGATCTTCTGGTCTCGGACGCTCCGAATGCCAGCCTGGCCGCCTTGCTGCATGAATGGGGCGGCGAGGTCCGGGCGTTTCAGTAGTCTTTCAGGTCCAAGTGATGCCGCGCCTGAGAAGGCCCGGCCCAGAAACGTCAGAGGTTCGGAAGGTCCTCGGCCAGCACCGTGATGGTGACATGGTAGGCCACCTCGCCATCCTCGGAATCGCGGTCCACCGTGCCGATCGTCTCGGCGCCGGCGAGCACCTCGACCGGGCCGTTGCGCGTGGCGGCGGCGCGAATCATCAGGTTGGAGCTGCCAAGCAGCTTGCGGAGGTGGGCCTGAACGGCCTGGATTTCAGCGGGTTTCATGCGCCGGGGCTTACGCCTCCCCGCCGCGCTTGGCAAACCATTGGCAGAACCCGTTCAGCTCAGGCGCGGCCGGGCGGGCATGCGGCAGGCTCCGGGCAGGGCGGCCGCCTGGGCGGTCACGCCGCGGGCCAGCACCACAGCATCCGGACGCACGGCCAGGCCGGCCGCAGCCAGCATCTCGGCCGTCCATGTGTTGCAGGTATAAGCAAGGCTGTAGCCCCGGGCGGCGGCATG
>CANHTE010000049.1 GCA_947462945.1 Acetobacteraceae bacterium | reverse complement strand
CATCGCTGCGTCATCGCCGATGCGCCGCGCACTCGCCATGTCATGCGTGATGGAAAAGGCGGTGGCGCCCAGGCGCTCCACGCAATCCACGATCAGCCCGTCAATCACCGCCCCCATGATGGGATCAAGCCCGGTGGTGGGCTCATCGAAAAAGATGATGTCAGGCTGCGCGGCGACAGCGCGGGCCAGGGCCACGCGCTTCTGCATGCCGCCGGAAAGCTCGGAGGGCGAAAGATCGCCCACGCTGGCCGCCAACCCAACCTGGGCCAGCACTTCCGCTGCCTTGTCCCGCGCGGCGGCGCGGGTGATGCGCTTTTGTGCGAGCAGCTTGAAGCAGACATTTTCCCAGACCGGCAGGCTGTCGAACAGCGCGCCATTCTGGAACAGCATGCCAATGCGGTCGCGCATCGCCATGCGGTCCCGGCGCGATAGCTTGGAAACATCCTGCCCATCCACCTCGATCAGCCCTGCATCGGGGGTAATCAGGCCCAGGATGCACTTGATCGTCACCGATTTGCCGGAGCCCGAGCCGCCCAGCAACACCATGGAATGCCCTGCCCGGACATCGAGATCCACGCCATCCAGCACGCGCTTGCTGCCGAAGGTTTTCTCCAGCCCACGCAGCCGGATTTTCGGGGTGGGATTGCTTCCCGGCTGATTCACGCTTCGCTCCGCTTCGCGATCAGACGCGTTGCCCGGCTGATTCACGCTTCGCTCCGCTTCACGATCAGACGCGTTGCCCGGCTGACTCACGCTTCGCTCCGCTTCACGATCAGGCGGGGTCACCGTGAGAAAAACGCTTCAGTGATGACGTAGTCCAACGCCAGGATCAGGATGGAGGAGGCCACCACCGCGGAGGTCGTCGCCTGGCCCACGCCCTGCGCGCCGCCCTTGCTGTTATAGCCACACCAGCTGCCCATCAGCGCGATGACAAAGCCGAACACGGCCGCCTTCACCAGCCCGCTGACCACATCCATCACCTCCAGCACGTCCCAAGTATTGTCGAGATAGGTCTGCGCCACGAAGCCCAGCTTTACGGTGCCGATCAGGAAGCCGCCCAACACGCCCAGGATGTTCGCCACGATGACCAGCAAGGGCATGGCCAGCGTTGCGGCCAGCAGGCGGGGTGCGACGAGGTATTTCATCGGGTCCGTGCTGAGGGTGGTCAGCGCATCCACCTGGTCCGTCACGCGCATCGTGCCGATCTCGGCCGCCATGGCCGCGCCGATGCGCCCGGCCACCATCAGCGCCGCCAGCACCGGCCCCAATTCGCGCGTGACGGAGAGCACCACCACGCTGGCAATCGCGCTCTCCGCGTTGAAGCGGGAAAAGCCCGTGAAGCTCTGCAAGGCCAGGACCATGCCGGTGAACAGCGCCGTCAGCGCCACCACCGGCAGTGAGAAATAGGCGATCTCGATGAAATGCCGCCAGAATTGCCGGAACTGGAAAGGCGGGCGCACCAGATGCGAAACGCCGATTCCCGCGAAAATCGCCACATCACCCAGGGTGCGGCAAGCGGCGATCACCCCCCGGCCAATCAGCGCGACGCCATTCAGCAAGCGGTTCATGCCGGGATATATTCCCGCCGGAAGCGGGAACCCAGTGCGGTCAGCACCTCATAGCCGATGGTCCCGCAGAGCTCGGCCATGCCATCCACATCGCGGGTGTTCGGGCCGATCAGTTCGAGCCAGCGGCCGGGCCGGATGCGCTGGGTGTCCGTGGCGTCAAAGGTCATCAGATCCATCGAAACCCGGCCGACCAGTGGCAGCTTCTGCTCGCGGAAATCGCCGGTCAGCCTGCCCTCCAGCCGGCGGGGGAGGCCATCGGCATAGCCCAGGCCCATGGTGGCGATACGGCTGGGCCGGGTGGCCAGCCAGCTGCCGCCATAGCCCACGGTCTGGCCCGGCGGGATATCCCGCAATTGCAGCACCTGGCCCTCCAGCCGGAGCACCGGCTCCATCGGATTGGGTTGGCCCGGGGTGGGATTGATGCCGTAAAGCGCCGCGCCGGGGCGGGCCAGGTCACTGGCGAAGCGCGGGCCCAGGAAGATGCCGGAGGAATTGGCGATGCTGCGGCGCGCGCGCGGCAGCCGGAGGCAGGCCTCGTTGAACCGCTCGATCTGCGCGGCATTCAGCGGGTGCTCCGCCTCCTCTGCCGCGGCCAGATGCGTCATCACGTAGAGGGTCTCGATCCCGTCCAGCAGCGTGGGTTCGTCGGCGAGGGCTTCCAGCTCGCTCAAGGGCAGGCCCAGGCGGGACATGCCGCTATCCACATGCAGGATCACCGCGCCGGAATGGGCGCGGATCTCATCCAGGCTGTTCAGCACCGAGGTCAGGCGGGGGTGCTGGCGGGCGCGGAACCCGTCCAGCACGGCAATCATCGGCCCCTCGCCCAGGGCATCGCGCAGGGCCTCGCCCTCCTCGACGGTGGCCACGAAGAAGTGGCGGCATCCGGCGTCGCGCAGCGCGGTGGCGATGGGAACGGCGCCCAGGCCATAGGCATTGGCCTTGACCACGGCCGAGACCGCGCCGCCCCGATGCATGTCGCAGAGGCGCCGCCAGTTTCGCACCACCGCACCGCAATCAATCGTCAGAAGTCCGTGCGCCATTCAATCGCCATAGCTTTGCTCATGCGTGGTGTCGAGGTCGCCGAAGCGGGTGAACTCGGCCTCGAAGAACAACGGAATGGTGCCGGTGGGGCCGTGGCGCTGCTTGGCGATGATGAGATCGGCCTTGCTGTGCGCGCGTTCCATATCCTGCTGCCAGCGCGTCATGGCGTCCTGGAACTTGGCGTCATCTGGGAAGTTGGTGATCTTGGGTTCTTTTTGCTTCAGGTAGTATTCGTCGCGGTAGATGAAGGAAACGCTGTCCGCGTCCTGCTCGATCGAGCCCGATTCACGCAGATCGCTCAGCTGTGGCCGCTTGTCCTCACGCTGTTCCACCGCGCGCGAGAGCTGTGACAGCGCCATGACCGGAATGGCCAGTTCCTTGGCGATGGCCTTCAGCCCCTGGGTGATCATGCTGATTTCCAGCACGCGGGATTCCGGCCGCGTTCCTGCCGCCGGCCGCATGAGCTGGAGATAATCCACCACCAGGAAGCGCAACCCCTTGGTGCGCTGGATGCGCCGGCAGCGCGTGCGCAAGGCCGAGAGCGTGATGGCCGGCGTGTCGTCGATCAGGATGGGCAATTGCGACAATTCGCGGCTGACGCCGACGAAGTGATCAAACTCCCTCTGCGTGATTTCGCCCCGGCGAATCCGGTCACCCTGGATGCGGCTGGCCTCGGAGAGGAGGCGGTTGGCCAGCTGATCCGCACTCATTTCCAGCGAGAAGATGGCCACCTGGCCCGGCTTGCCGCCGGTTTCCTCCGCCTCACGCAGCAGGGCCTTGGCGGCGCCAAAGGCGATTTTGGTGGCCAGCGCCGTCTTTCCCATGCCGGGCCGGCCAGCCAGGATCATCAAATCCGAATCATGCAGCCCACCCATCTTGGCATCCAGATCCCGCAGGCCCGTCGCCAGGCCCGAGACGCCGCCACCATTTTCCTTGGCCTTGGCTGCGACCTCGACCGCGCGGATCAGGGCGCGCTCAAAGCTGATGGCGCCGCCTTCGCTGGCCTTTTCGGTGGCCAGGTCGAAAAGCTGCTGCTCGGCCGCCTCGATCTGGTGCTTGCCTTCCAGCTCGGGCTCGGCGCCGAAGGCGCGGTTCACCACCTGCTCGCCCAGGTCGATCAACTGGCGACGAATGTAGCAATCATGGATCAGCTTGCCGTATTCGCCGGCATTGACGATGCCGACCATGGCGCCCAGCAGCTGCGCCAGATAGGCGGGGCCACCGACTTCGGCCAATTCGCCGGTATGCTCGAACTCGTGGCGCAGCGTGACGGCGTCGGCCAGCTGGCCGTTCTCCACGCGGCGGCGAATGGCGCTGTAGATGCGGCCATGAATGGCATCGGCGAAATGCTCCGCCTCCAGGAATTCACTGACGCGCTCATAGGCCTTGTTATTGGCCAGAAGGGCGCCGAGCAGCGCCTGCTCCGCCTCCAGGCTGGCGGGCGGCAGGCGGGAGCCGAGGCCAAACAGGCCCCGGTCATCGGGCGGGGGCTGGATGCTGTTCATATGCTGGACATCCTAGACCCGGGCGAGGGTCATCGCCATGCCGATCGGGTGTGGATAGCGGGTGTAACTTTTTGGGGGGTGGAGGGGGCGCCAAAAAACAGGGGCCTCCGGCGGCTGGGGCCGAAAGGCCCCAGACCCCGGGACTTGGGGGCGGCCGGCGGATAGGCTTGCCCGGGGCAGGAAAGGCGACGAATTGCACTTAAGTTGCGCAGGTTCGGGCCGCGTGCGGCCATCATGCCTGCATGGGGACCGGCACAACTCTTGCTGCGTCGTGCCCCATGCTGGATGCCACGCCAACCAATCTGGGTCATTGTCTCGACATGGACGGCGTTCGCGTGCGCTATGGCCAAACCCTGGCCGTGCGCGACGTGACCTTGAGCGTGGCGCCTGGGGAAATCCTGGCGCTGCTCGGCCCCTCGGGCTGCGGCAAGACGACGCTGCTGCGCACCGTCGCCGGCTTCATCCAGGCCGAGGCCGGCCAGGTGCTGGTGGATGGCCGGGCGATTGACCACCTGCCGCCCGGCAAGCGCGGCGTGGGGATCGTGTTTCAGTCCTATGCGCTGTTCCCGCATATGAGCGCCGCACAAAATGTGGCCTACGGGCTTGAGGCGCGCGGCATGCCCAAGGCGGAGATCATCCGCCGTGTCGAGGCTTCACTCGCCGCCGTGCGGATGGAGAGCTTCGGCGCGCGAAGACCCGCGGCGCTTTCCGGCGGGCAGCAACAGCGCGTGGCCCTGGCCCGCGCCCTGGCCATTGAGCCCGCAATCCTGCTGCTGGATGAGCCCTTCGCGGCGCTCGACCGCTCCCTCCGGCTGGATTTGCAACTGGAGATCAAACGTATCCAGCGCCGCTTCGGCGTGACCTGCGTGCTGGTCACGCATGACCAGGATGAGGCGATGAGCATGGCCGACCGCATGGCCGTGATGCGCGCCGGCGTGGTCGAGCAGGTGGGGCCGCCGACTGAGCTGTATGACACGCCGGCCACGGCCTTCGTCGCGGGATTTGTCGGCACCACCAACCGGCTGCATGGGCGCATCGAGGCACGGGATGGAGCGGGCTATGCCGTACGGCTGGATGCCGGCGCCACGGTCACGGTGGAAAGCCCGCGCGGCTTTGACCTGGGCGCGCGCGTCATGCTCTGCGCCCGGCCCGAGCAACTCACCCTCCGCCCGCCCGAGGATACCGATCCTGGCGCCTGGCCGGCGCGGCTGCGGCTTTCCCTGCCGCTCGGCCCCGCCTTGATCCATGACCTGGAGGCGGGTTCGGCCGAGGTGAAGATTCAGCAGCCCCGGCATGGCGCACCGCCGCCGCCAGGTGATGTCCGCATTGCCATCCTGCCCGGCGCCAAGCCGAGCCTGTTTTCTGAAGGAGATTCCGCATGAGCCTGATCAATCGCCGAGGCCTGCTGGCCGCTGGCCTTGCCTTGCCCGCCCTTGGCGCGCGCGCGCAAACGACGCAGATGACGGCGGCCGTCTATCCCGGTGGCTGGGATGAGGCGCTGCGCGCCGTGCTCGCCCCCCGTCTGCTGCAGCAGCATAATGTGGCGGTTTCCTTCGATCCACTCTTTGCCGTGGACCAGATCGCCAAGGCGCGCGCGGCGCGCGGCACGCCGCCCTTCGATGTCTTTGTGCTGGACCCAGGCCCGCGCGTCAGTGGCATGGATCTCGGCCTCTTCGAGACCTTTGACCCCGCGCGCCTTCCCAGCCGCGCCGTGCTGCCCACCGGCTATGCCGATACGGTGGGCGCCGCCGTCGCGGCCCAGGTGGTGGGCATCGCCTATAACCCCCAAAAGCTGCCCAAGCCGGCCGGTTGGCGCGATCTGTTCCAGCCGCAATATGCCTCCAAGCTCGGCCTCACCGGTTTTGGCACCACCTTCGGCACCATCTCGCTGATCGAGATGGCGAAGGCGCTGGGCGGTTCCGAGACGAATATGGATCCGCTCTTTGCCGAGCTGCGCCGCATCAAGCCCTCCGTCGCCGCCGTGGCAGCGCCGGCCGCCATGCCGGGCCTGTTCCAGCAGGGCCAGATTGATGTGATGTACACCAACACCTACACCGTGACGCTGCTGCGCTCGCGCGGTGTGCCCATCGCATTTGCCGTGCCGGAGAGCGGGGCCGCGGCCTTCGTGACCAGCATGCATATCGCCAAGAACAGCCGGAACATCGCCGCCGCTTATCAGTATATTGACGCGATGATCAGCACGCCGGTGCAAAGCGCCTTGGCGCTTGATCCGTATTTCTTTGTCCCCGTCAACAAGGACGTGACGCCGGGGGCCGATGTGCCCATGCGCTCAATCAGCGAGATCACCAATTTCGTCACGCATGACTGGTCCAGGATCAACCCGCTGCGCGCCGGCTGGATTTCCCGCTTCAACCGCGAGATGGCGGGGTGAACAATGCGGGCGTCTGGCGGCTGGCCCTGCCGCTGGGCCTCGCCCAATTGCTGTTCTTTGCCGCGCCGTTGCTGATCCTGCTCAGCACGTCGCTGGCGACCGATGAGAATCTGACGCAAGGCAGCCTCCGCGCCTGGCGTGAGGTTCTGGGCGATGCCTTCCACATCCAATCCGTGCTCAACACGCTTCGGCTCGGTGCACTCACTGTATTGGCGACCATGCTGCTGGCCGTGCCCCTGGCATTGGTTCACATGGCGGCGGGGCCGCGCGTGAAGCGGCTGATCCTGATCGTCGCCGTATTGCCGCTGCTGACCTCGGTCGTGGTGCGCACCTTCTCCTGGATCGTGATCCTGGGGCGGGAGGGCGTGATCAATTCCACCCTGGTTGCCTCGGGCCTGGCCACCGCGCCGACCGCGCTGTTGCAGACCGAGCCGGGGCTGATCCTGGCGCTCACGCAGATCGAAATGCCATTGATGTTGCTGCCACTGATCGCGGCCACGGCGCGGATTGATCCTTCGCTGCTGGATGCTTCCACCTCGCTCGGCGCCTCGCTCGGCCGCACCTTGGGGCGGGTGGTGCTGCCGCTGGCTTTGCCCGGGCTGATCGCGGGCGCCACGCTGGTTTTTGCCAGCGCCGCCACGGCCTTCATCTCGCAATCCGTCATTGGCGGTGGGCGGTTGAATTATCTGCCGGCACTGGTCTGGCAGCAGGCGATGGTGGTGTTCGATTGGCCGCTCGCCGCCGCCATGGCCCTGACGCTGATGGGCTCGGTGCTGATGGTGGTGGGGGCGCTGAACCTGCTCGGAAGGAATGCCCGGCATGCTTAGGCTTTCGGGCGGAGACCGCCTGCTGGCGCTGGTGATCCTGCTGCTGGCGCTGTTGGGCGTGGTGATCCTGATCGGGCCGGTGCTGATCGTGCTCATCACCTCCTTCACCACATCGCAGGCGCTGAAATTTCCGCCGCCGGGCCTGACCTTCCGCTGGTATGAAGCGCTGTTCGACCCCGTGCGCTCGGCGCAGATCCATCGGGCAGCGGGCAATAGCCTGCTGGTGGCGACACTCACGGCCATCACCGCCACTGCGCTGGCCACCGGCGCGGCGCTGGCCGTGGCGCGCACCCGGGCCAGATGGGCGCGCTTCGCCGAGGGCGCCTTCATGGCGCCACTGGTGCTGCCCGGCATCGCCTTCGGCCTG
>CANHTE010000048.1 GCA_947462945.1 Acetobacteraceae bacterium | reverse complement strand
GCTGGGCGGGGTGCTCTATCTGTCGGGCGCGATCCTGATGGCGTGGAACATGTTCAAGACCATTACGAGCGATGAGGTCCTGGCCGTTGCCCCGGCAGCGGCCCCGGCCGGCGCGCTTGCGGCCGAGTGAAGGAGAGCACCGTGTTCAAGAAATTCTCCCATGGCATGATCGAGCGGAATGTTCTGCTGCTCGGCGTGCTGACCCTGATCACCATTTCGATCGGGGGGCTGGCGCAGGTGGTGCCGCTGTTCACCATCGAGAGCACGATCGAGCGTGTGCAGGGGGTGCGCCCCTATACGCCGCTCGAACTCCTGGGCCGCAACATCTATGTGCGCGAAGGCTGCTATGCCTGCCACAGCCAGATGGTCCGCCCCTTCCGGGATGAGGCGGAGCGCTACGGCCATTTCAGCCTGGCGGCCGAAAGCATGTATGACCGCCCCTTCCAATGGGGCAGCAAGCGCACCGGGCCGGACCTTGCCCGGGTGGGGGGCAAATACTCCGATGACTGGCAGGCCCAGCATTTGCGCAGCCCGCGCGCGCTGGTGCCGGAGAGCATCATGCCGCCCTACAGCTTCCTCGACCGGCCGTTGGATTATCGCAGCATCCAGCAGCATCTGCGGGCGCAACGCGCATTGGGCGTCCCCTATAGCGAGGAGATGATCGCCAATGCCCGCGCCGACCTGGAAACCCAGGCCCGGCCGGAAGCGGATGGCACCGCCTTCGCCACCCGCTACGCCCGGGCCCGCCAGGGCGCCTTCGATGGCAATCCCGGCGTGGTGACGGAGATGGATGCGCTGGTCGCTTATCTGCAGATGCTCGGCACACTCGTGGATTTCCGCGACGTGACGCCCGAGCAGCTGCGCCAGCAGTGAGGGGCACCGGACATGCTTGAAATGCAAGGCCTGTTCAGCACCCTCTGGGTCATCTGGTTCTTCCTCCTCTTCGGCGGAATTCTGATCTGGACCCTGCGCCCCTCCAAGCGCACCGAATGGCAGCAACGCGGAAGCATGATCTTCCAGGACGACGAAAGCGGGAGGCGCTGAACCATGCCCACGAAGATCGAAAAGGACAGCGTCTCCGGCCAGATGACCACGGGCCATGAATGGGACGGCCTGAAGGAACTGAATACGCCGCTGCCCACCTGGTGGCTCTATACCTGGTATGTCTGCATCGCCTTCTCACTGGTCTGGGTCGTGCTGTATCCGGCCCTGCCCATCACTGGTGCCACGGGCTTGCTGGGCTGGACGGCGCGCGGGGCCTTGCCCGCACAGCAGGCGGCCGAGCGCACACGGATCGAGCCCATGCTGGCCCGGCTGCGCGCCGCAACGCCCGAACAGATCGCGGCGGACCCGGAATTGCGCGGCTTCGCGTTGGCTGGCGGGCGCGTGGCCTTCGCCAATAACTGCGCCGGTTGCCATGGCGCGGGTGGTCAGGGCGCCGTGGGCGGCTTCCCGAGCCTCGCGGATGATGACTGGATTTATGGCGGCAGCTTCGAAGCCATCCAGCACACCATTCGCCACGGCGTGCGCGCGAATGAAAGCGACGAACAGCGCGGCATCGCCATGCCGGCCTTCCAGACCACCGGCATGCTGAACCCGAACCAGGTGAGCGATACGGCGGAATTCGTGCTGAGCCTGACGGGCCGCAGCACCGATGCCGCCGCCGTGACCCGTGGCGAAGCGCTCTACACCGAGAACTGCGCGAGCTGTCACAGCGACCGTGGTGAAGGCAATCGTGATCTTGGTGCACCGCGGCTGAATGACCGCATCTGGCTTTATGGTGGGGACAAGGCCGCAGTGATGCGCAGCATCGCCTATAGCCGCGCCGGCGTGATGCCCTCCTGGCAGGGCCGTCTGGACCCCGCCATGATCAACATGCTCACCGTCTATGTGCACGCCATGGGCGGGGGTGAATAGAACCCTCTCATGTCAGTCATTCCGCCGCGCGCGCCCCAGATTGACGAAGGCTCGCTCTACGCCACCCACCAGAAGGTCTATCCGCGCGCGGTGAGTGGGACGGTGCGGCGGGTGAAATGGGCGGTGCTGGTCCTGCTTCTCGGCCTTTACTACATCGTGCCCTGGCTGCGCTGGGATCGCGGGCCGAATGCGCCGGACCAGGCGGTGCTGGTGGATATCGGCAATGCACGCCTGTTCTTCTTCGGGTTCGAGCTTTGGCCACAGGAAATCTACTTCCTCACCGGCATCCTGGTGCTGGGTGCCATCGGGTTGTTTGCCGTCACCTCGCTGTTCGGCCGGGTCTGGTGCGGCTTCACCTGCCCGCAGACGGTCTGGACCGATCTCTTCATGTGGATCGAGCGCAGGATCGAGGGCGACCGCAACGCCCGCATCAAGCTCGACCAGGGTCCGAAGGACAGCGTCTGGTGGCGCGCGAAGCTCCGCAAGCACGTGGCCTGGCTGGCCATCGCCATGGCGACCGGCGGCGCCTGGATCATGTATTTCAACGACGCGCCCAGCGTCACCTGGGCCATGCTCACCGGCCAGGCGAGCCTGACGGTCTATGGTTTCTTCGCGCTTTTCACCGCGACGACCTATGTGCTGGCCGGCGCGGCGCGGGAGCAGGTTTGCACCTATATGTGCCCCTGGCCGCGCTTTCAGGGTGCCATGCTGGATGAGAACAGCCTGGTCGTCACCTATCGTGACTGGCGGGGTGAGCCGCGCGGCAAGCCGACGGACCCCACGGCGGGCGATTGCGTGGATTGCAAGGCCTGCGTGCATGTTTGCCCCACGGGCATTGATATCCGGGATGGCCAGCAGCTGGAATGCATCGGCTGCGGGCTTTGCGTGGATGCCTGCGACGATGTGATGAAGCGGCTGGATCGCCCCACCGGATTGGTGGCCTTCGAGACCCTGAAGAACCTCGCCGCCAGTGAGGCCGCGACCAAGGGCATGGCCCCGGGGCCGCAGCTTCTGGCGAAGGGCATGGCGGTCCGCACGCCGCAAAAGCTGCTTCGTCCACGGACGCTCGTGTATGCCGGCGTGCTGGGGGCGGCGGTTCTGGTCATGCTGGGTGCCTGGCTGATGCGCGCGACACTGACGCTGACCGTGCTGCCGGACCGTGCGTCGCTCTATGTGCAACTCGCCGATGGCGGATTGCGCAATGGCTTCACGCTGAAGCTGGCCAACAAGCTGCGCGGTGAATTGGCGCTGCCATTGGTGCTGGAAGGCCCGCAGGGCTTGCGTCTGCTGGTGCAGGATGCGGGGCTGGATGCACAGGGCCGCCCGCTGCTGACCACGCGCGATGACGGTATCACCCAATGGCGCGCGCTGGTGACCGCGCCCGAGGGGCTTCGCCTGCGCGGCGCCACGCCCATCACCTTCCGCCTGCTGGATGCCGAGGGCCGCACCATCCTGCGCCAGTCCAGCGTCTTCCTGGGACCCGACCGATGAGCATTCAGGCGCATGATCCAAATCGCAGCCGTTGGATTCCATGGGTCTTCGCCGGCGGCATGATGGTGGTGGTGCTGGTGAATGGCGTGCTGATCTTCCAGGCACTCACCACCTTCACGGGGGTCACGGTCGGCCAATCCTATGATCGTGGGCGCAGCTATAACCGCGTGCTGGATGAGGCGGCCCGGCAGGATGCGCTGGGCTGGAAGCTGCGCGCCAGCCTGGCGGCCGGGCAGGTCACCATCACCGCGCTGGATCGCGGCGACGCGCCCATCGCGGGCGTGATCGAGGCGCATTTGCTGCGCCCCCTGGATGGCGAGCGCATTGCCTTTCCAGACGTGACGGGCGCGGGCCGCTTCGTGCTGGACCTCCCGGAACTGCGCGCCGGGCAATGGGAATTGCGCGGCCTGCTGACCTCCGTCGCTGGCGAGCGTCACGATCTGCGGCAGCGCTTTACCCTTCCATGAATCGAATGAGAAGATGAGCCATATCGGCCGCCCTGCCTGTGCCCATTGCGGCGCACCCTCCGCCACGCGCTTCTGCTGCACGGGCTGTGAGGGCGCGCATGCGATGGTGCAGGGGCTCGGCCTGGACGCCTTCTACCGTCGGCGCGAGGGCGCCGATGGCGTGCTCAAGCCGCTCGATCCGCCCAGTGCCGATTTTGCCGGTCTCTCCCGCGCCAACAAGGACGGCACGCTCACCCTGGAACTGATGGTGTCCGGCCTTACCTGCGGGGCCTGCATCTGGCTGGTGGAACAGGCGCTGGCGGCCGAGCCTGATGTGATCCGCGCCCGGGCCAACCTCTCCACCCGGCGCCTCGCCGTCACCTGGCGGGGGGAGGCCGCGCGCGGCAATGACCTGGCGGCGCTGATCGGGCGCCTTGGCTTCCGGGTGGCGCCCTTCTCGCCGGCCTGCCTGCGCGCCAGCGAGGATGCCGAGGGGCGTGAACTGACGCGCGCGCTGGGCATCGCGAGCTTCGGCGCGATGAATGTGATGCTCGTCTCCGTCGCGGTCTGGGCCGGCAGCGACATGGGGCCCGATACGCGCCACATGATGCATTGGCTGACGGCGCTGATCGGGTTGCCGACCATAGCCTACGCCGGCATGCCGCTGTTCCGTTCGGCTTGGCGCGGCTTGCGCGCGGGCCGGCTGAACATGGATTGCGCCGTCTCGCTCGGCATCCTCGCCACCACGGCGATGTCGCTCAGTGAGACGATGCGCAATGGGGAATTCACCTGGTTCGATGGCGCGACCGCGCTGCTGGCGCTGATGCTGGCCGGCCGCGTGCTGGACCGTGCGGCGCGGCGCCGCGCCCGCCAAAGTGCCGCCGAATTGCTGGCCTTGCAGGAAGGCGCCGTCACCGTGCTGGGCGAGGCGCATCCCGTCCCGCTGGAGCGTGTGGAAGCCCGTGCCCGCATCCTGGTCGCGAGCGGTGAGCGCCTGCGGCTGGACGCTGTGCTGGAGGAAGAAGCCGCGTTGCTCGACACCGCCGCGACCACGGGCGAGAGCCTGCCTCGCCATTTTGCGCGCGGTGAAGCGCTGGCCGCCGGCGGCGTGAATATGGGCGCGCCCTTCATCGCGCGCGTCACGGCCGCGGCCCGTGATGGCTCGCTCGCTGCCATGGCCCGCATGCTGGAGCAGGCGGAGCAGGCGCGCGGGCGCTACACCTCGCTCGCCGATCAGGCGGCGCGGATTTATGTGCCCATCGCGCATCTCGTGGCCTTGGCCACCTTCCTCGGCTGGTGGCTGCTGGGCGACCTGCCCTGGCAGGCGGCGCTGGTTCCGGCCGTGGCCGCGCTGATCATCACCTGCCCCTGCGGGTTGGCCATCGCCGTGCCGGCCGTGCAGGTTGTGGCCTCCGGCGCGCTGTTCCGGCGCGGCGTGCTGCTGTCCTCGCCCACCGGGCTGGAGCGGTTGGCGAATGCCGACCACGTCGTGCTCGACAAGACCGGCACCTTGACGGAAGGGCGGCCACGTTTGCTGCCCGGCGCCTGGAAGGAGGATGAGCTCCGCCTTGCCGCCAGCCTAGCCGCCGCCAGCCGGCATCCGCTGGCCCGCGCCCTCTCGCGCGCCTGCCCGGATGTGGCACCCCTGCCAGGCGTGACGGAGGTGCCCGGTGCCGGCCTGATCCATGGCGAGACGCGTCTGGGCTCGGCCGCCTTCCTGAGCCTCCCGGAGGATTCGGGGATGCGCCTGCATCTCGCTCGCCCCGGCGCGCTGCCCATCGCCTTCTGCTTCGAGGATTCGCTGCGTGCCGATGCGGCCGCCGCCGTGCAGGAATTCCGCCGCGCGGGGCTTGGTGTGGAATTGCTCTCGGGCGATGCGCCGGGCGTCGTGGCGCGCATCGCGGCTGAGGCCGGCATCACCGTCTGCACGGCCCGCGCCACGCCCGAGGCCAAGGCCGCGCGCATCGCGGCCCTCACGGCCCAGGGCCGGCGCGTGTTGATGGTGGGCGATGGCATCAATGATGCCGCCGCCCTGGCCGCCGCCCATGTCTCGGCCGCGCCGGCCGAGGGGACGGATCTCGCGCAGGCCGCCAGTGATTTCGTGCTGATGGGCGGTGGGCTCTTGCCGCTGGCCGAAGCGGTGGGGCGGGCGCGCCTGGCGCAGCGGGCCGCGCGGCAGAACATCGCACTGGCCTTCGGCTACAACATCATTGCCGTGCCGGTGGCGGTGGCGGGTTTTGCCACGCCCCTCATCGCAGCACTGGTGATGGCGACATCCTCGCTCGCCGTGATTGGCAATGCACTCAGGGTGGGGCGCTGATGGACACGCTGGTCTGGCTGATTCCGCTGGCTTTGTTTCTCGGCGGGCTGGGGCTTTGGGCCTTCATCTGGTCCATGCGCTCCGGCCAATATGATGATCTGGATGGCGCGGCCGCGCGCATCCTGTTTGACGACGACCTCAAGAAAGGCGGCTGAACATGCCCATTTCCTCGATTTTCTTCCTGGTGCTCTCGGCCATCTTCGCGCTGATCGGCCTGTTCGGCGCGGCGGCGGCGGAGGGGTATCTCTATGCCTATTCGCTCATGCTGATCGGCTTCGCGCTGTTCTATGGCTTTGGCATCATCAAGCGCCATTACGACCTGAAGAGCGACCATTGACGCCCTCACGCGCCGGCGCTTGAGGGCGATTATACCGGCAAGGGCGTGAACACCTGCTTCAGGCAGCGTATGCCAAAGGCGGTGCGCGTGTGGCGCACGCCGGGCAGGCGGTAGATCTTCTCCCGCAGCAGCCGCTCATACCCGGCCGTGCCGCCCACCGCCGCCTTGAGGATGTAGTCATACTCACCCGTGACCAGCCAGGCCTCGATCACCTCGGGCATATTGGCGATGGCCTCCTCGAAGCGCGTCAGTTGCTCCTGGTCGTGCTTTTCGGTCATCACCTCGATGATGACGGTGTCGGGCAGGCCGAGCTTGGCTTGGTCCAACTCGGCCCGGTAGCCACGGATCACCCCCGCTTGCTCCAGCCGCCGCACCCGTGCCCAGCAGGGTGAGGGTGAAAGGCCGGCGCGTTCGGCCAGTTCGGCGTTGGTCAGCCGGGCCTCGCCATGCAGGGCGCGGAGGATTCGGCGGTCAATGGCGTCCATTCTGGAAGATCCTTCTGAGATTTCGGCGCTGCACAAGAGAATGCGGGAAAATCTCCGGCGCTTTCCAGCCCAGTCTCCCACCGCCATAATCCGCCCGGGACCGGAGACCTTCATGAACAGCATCATCCGCACGGATATTTCCCTGGAGGAGCGCTGGGAGGCGGCCGGGCGCGAAACCCTGCTGACCGGCACCCAGGCGCTGGTGCGGATCCCGCTGATGCGGCGGGAGCTGGACGATGCCGAGGGGCTGGATACGGCGGCCTATATCAGCGGCTATCGCGGCTCGCCGCTCGGCGGATACGACCGCGAGCTGTGGAAGCAGAAGAAGCGGCTGGCCGAGCACCGCATCGTCTTCGAACCCGGGCTGAACGAGGATATTGCGGCCACGGCCTGCTGGGGCACGCAGCAGCTCAACCTCTACCCCAAGGCGAAGCATCAGGGCGTCTTCGCCATCTGGTACGGCAAGGGGCCAGGCGTGGATCGCAGCGGCGATGTGCTGCGCCACGCCAATGGGGCCGGGACCGCGCCGCTGGGCGGCGTGCTGGCGCTGGCGGGGGATGATCCGGCGTCGAAATCCTCGACGGTGACCAGCGGTTCGGAATACGCCTTTGCCGATCTGGAAATGCCCATGCTGGACCCCGCCGATGTGGGCGAGGTGCTGGAATATGGCGTGAAGGCCATCGCTCTCTCGCGCTTCTCGGGGCTTTGGGTCGGCATGAAATGCATCGCCGAGACCATGGACGCCACGATGAGCCTGACGGTGGACCCTGCCGCACTGATGACGCTGGCCCCCAATGGCGTGGTGATCCCGCCCGGTGGGCTGCATATCCGCCTGAAGGATGCGGCCCTGCCGATCGAGGAGCGGGTGCGGCACTTCAAGCTGCCGGCCGCG
>CANHTE010000047.1 GCA_947462945.1 Acetobacteraceae bacterium | reverse complement strand
TCCGGGTGCCCGGTTTCGGCGAGAGTTTTGTGCTGGAGCTGTGAAGGCAAGCGGGGGAACGCGTTCCCCCGCGCCCCCGCGAAGTTGTCGCAGGGGTTTGGGGAGCCCGTGGCTCCCCAAGAATCATCTGGTTGGTTTGGGGAGCCCGCGACTCCCCAATTTCCTTGACTTTTTCCCATAACATGGAATATTTTCCTGGGATGAAACAACGCATCCCCTTCACCCAGCTCTCAGACCGCCAATGGGACGCCCTGCGCCCCTATGTCGAGCGGGACGGCCCCGCCGGCCGCCCCATGGCGGATTTGCGCGGGCGGATGAATGCCATCCTGTTCCTCATCTCCACCGATGCCCCCTGGCGGGAATTGCCGCCCGAATACGGCCCGGCGGGAACGGTTTCGCGGCATTTCCGCCGGCTGACGCATGCCGGCGTTTGGGAGAACCTGCTGCTCGCGCTCTATGATCTTGGCCCGCGCCACCCCATCCAGCAGCTCCGGCGCCTGATTTTCCGGGCCGCCCGCCGCGCGGCCAGGCTGCGCGGCCTGGGCATCATTGTGCTGGCGCGGCGATTGGATTTTCTTGAGGCCCTGCCTGGGCCGTCCTGGCTGGTGGCCGATCCGGATTTGTCCAAAAGCCTGGTGGCCTGGCAAATGCGTCACGTCAAAGATGATGGCGGCCGGAGCTTCGGCCGCTTCGTGCTGAAATGGGGCCGAACCCTGCGCAATTTGCTCACGCTGGCGGGTGGGCGGCCCAATATGCCGCGCTCCGTCCGGCTGGCGATGGCGTGAGGCCCTCAGGGCAGCAGGGCCTCGGCTTCGGACCACAAGCGGCGGGTGAGCTCAGCCGCCGGTTCCGCCCGGGCCATGGCGGCCCCTTGCCCCGCCCAGGCCTGCATGCGCGAAAGGTCATTGGCGCGCGTGGCCTCGGCGCGCATGGCCGTGGTCAGCACACGTTGCAGGGGATAGGGCGCGGGGGGCGTCACCTCAAAGGCGCGGGTTGCCGCATTGGCCATGCCGCGGGCCAGCCGGCCGGAAAAGGCGCGCGTCAGCACCGTATCCTCGGGCGCGGCTGCCGCCAGGCCATCGGCCCAGGCAGGGGCAAGGCCGGTTTCCGGGCAGCGCAGGAAGGCGGTGCCCAGCTGTACGGCGCTGGCCCCCAAGGTGAGCGCGGCGGCGATGCCCCGCCCATCCATGATGCCGCCCGCCGCGATGACGGGGACGGAAAGCGCATCGGCCAAGCGCGGGATCAGCGCAAACAGGCCGATCAACTGCGCCTCCGCCGTTTCCGGCGTGAAGGAGCCACGATGCCCCCCGGCCTCCGCCCCCTGGGCGATGATGGCATCGGCCCCGGCTGCCTCGGCCTGTCGGGCCTCGGCCAGGGTGGTGGCATTGCAAATCCAGAGAATGCCGGCCGCCTTGAGTTCGGCGATGAAGTCGGCCTCCAGCAAGCCCATGATGGTCGAGATCGCCTGCGGCCGCGCCGCCAGCACCGCCGCGCATTGGGCGGCAAAATCGGGCAGGAAGGGGCCATCGCCCAGCGGGGCAGGCTCGGGGCCAAGCTGCGCCAGGGCGGCGCTGGCCGCTGCCTCACGCGCGGCATCGCGGGTGGGGGGCGCATCGGGCGCCCAGAGGTTGATCTGGAAGCTGCCATTGCTGCCCGCCCGGAAAGCTTGCGCCCAGGCGGCGATCTCGCCCGCCCCCATTTGCAGCGCGCCCAGCCCCGCCATGCCCCCGCCATTGGCCACCGCCAGGCCCAGCGCCACGGGCGAGGCACTGGCCATGGGCGCCTGGAGAATGGGCGCGCGCAGGCCGAAGCGGGCGCAGAATTGCTGGGCGCGTGTGCGGGCATGGGTCATGCCGGAAGGCTCGCCCGGGGCGGCGATTGTGTCCATCCTGGCGCGGCGCTAGCAATCCGCCCATGGCCAGAAAGAAAGTGCCTTCCATGAGCCCAGACACCAACTCCACCCCCGTCCGCAAGAAGCTTTTCGGCACGGATGGCATTCGCGGCACGGCCAACAAGGCGCCGATGGATGCGGTGACGGCGCTGCGCCTGGGCCAGGCGGCGGGCAAGTATTTCAACCGCGGCACGCATCGCCACCGCGTGGTGATCGGCAAGGACACCCGCCTTTCGGGCTATATGCTGGAGCCAGCTTTGACGGCGGGCTTCGTCTCGGCCGGGATTGACGCGGTGCTGGTGGGCCCGCTGCCCACGCCGGCGATTGCGCTGATGACGCGCTCCCTGCGGGCTGATCTGGGGGTGATGATCTCCGCCTCGCACAACCCGCATGAGGATAACGGCATCAAGCTGTTCGGCCCGGACGGCCTGAAGCTCTCGGACGAGCAGGAGGCCGATATCGAGGCGCTGATGGCCGGTGATCTGAACTCGGCCCTCGTCTCGCCCGCCAAGCTCGGCCGCGCCTCGCGGCTGGAGGATGCGCCGGGCCGCTATATCGAGGCCGCCAAGCAAAGCTTCCCGCGCGGTCTGACGCTGGAGGGGCTGCGCCTCGTGGTGGATTGCGCGCATGGCGCGGCCTATAAGGTGGCGCCCACCGTGCTGTGGGAATTGGGCGCGGAAGTGGTCAGCGTGGGCGTGGCGCCCGATGGCTTCAACATCAATCGCGGCGTGGGTTCCACCGCACCCGGGCAACTCGCTGAACTGGTGCGGGAACGCCGCGCCGATCTCGGCATCGCGCTGGATGGCGATGCCGACCGCGTGGTGCTGGTGGATGAACTGGGCACCGTGATCGATGGGGACCAGATCCTCGCCGTCATCGCGGATTCCTGGGCGCGGGAGGGCAAGCTCAAGGGCGGCGGCCTCGTCGCCACCGTGATGAGCAATATGGGGCTGGAGCGCTTCCTCACCTCACGCAACATCGCCCTGCACCGCACCAATGTGGGCGACCGCTATGTGGGTGAGCGGATGCGCGAATTGGGCTGCAACCTGGGCGGCGAGCAATCGGGCCACATGATCATCAGCGATTTCGGCACGACGGGCGATGGCCTGGTGGCGGCCCTTCAGGTGCTGGCCGTGCTGGTCGAGGAAAAGCGCCCGGCGAGCGAGGTCTGCCGCCGCTTCGCGACGCTGCCGCAGAAGCTGGTGAATATCCGCTTCTCGGGCGTGACGCCGCTGAAGGATGCCGGCGTGCAGGCCGCCATCGCGGCAGAGGAAGCCAAGCTGGGCGCGCGCGGCCGCGTGCTGATCCGCGCGAGCGGAACCGAGCCCGTGATCCGCGTCATGGTCGAGGCGGAGGAGGAAGAATTGCTCAACGCCTCGATGGACGCGCTGTGCCAGGTGATCCGCGCCAAGCTCGGCACATGAAGGGGCGCGTGCTGATCTGCGCCGGCTCGGATTCGGGCGGCGGTGCGGGCATCCAGGCCGATATCAAGGCGGTGACGGCCCTGGGCGGCTTCGCCATGACGGCGATCACGGCACTGACCGCGCAGAACACGCTGGGCGTGCAGGGCGTGCTGGGCGTGGCGCCCGATTTCATCCGCCAGCAGATGCGCTGCGTGCTGGAGGATCTGGGGGCTGACGCCATCAAGACCGGCATGCTGCATGATGTGGCCACCATCAACGCGGTGTGCGACGAAATCGCGGCCCTGGCGGCGGACCGCCCTTTGGTGGCGGACCCCGTGATGGTGGCCACCGCCGGCAGCCGCCTGCTGGCCGATGACGCGGTGGAGACGCTGCGCCAGCGCCTGCTGCCCATGGCCTCGGTCATCACCCCCAATATCCCCGAGGCCGAGGAACTCACCGGCCTCGTGATCACCGACGAAGCCGGGATGCATGCGGCAGGTCAGGCGCTGCTGGCCATGGGTGCGCGCGCCGTACTGCTCAAGGGCGGGCATCTGAAGGGGGATCTCCTGGTGGACCTGCTGGTGACGCCGGGGATGGTGCATCGCTATGAGGACCAGCGGATCATCACCCGCCACACCCATGGCACCGGCTGCACATTGGCTTCGGCCGTGGCGGCGGGGCTGGCGCAGGGCCTGGCGCTGGAGCCCGCGGTGCGGCGGGCGCGGGCCTATGTGCGCGCCGCCATCCTGGGCGCGCCGGGCTTCGGCGCGGGGCACGGGCCGCTGGATCATGGCGTCACGGTGGATACCAGCCGCTTTGACTGAACAGCCGAGCCTCGCGCATTTTCCGCTGCCCCTGCTGGCGGTGCCGCTGGGCTTGGGCGGGCTGGGCCTGGCCTGGCGGCAGGCCGAAATCAGCCTGGTGAGCGAAGCGGTGATGGCGCTGATGGTGCTGGCCTGGCTGGTGATCCTGGGCCTGCATCTGGCCCGCGCGCTGCGCCACCACGAAGCCGCGCTGGCCGATTGGCGCAACCCGATGCGCTGCGGCTTCGTGGGTGCGGCCTCGATCGGCATGATGCTGACATCGGCGGCACTCACGCCCTATCTGCCCGGCTTCGCGCGGGGGCTGCTGCTGCTGGCGATCACGCTGCATCTGACCATCGGCCTGCTGCTGCTGGGGCGCGTGCTGCGCGGTGCGGGGAGTGCCGCCATGCTGGTGCCGCCGCTTCTCATCCCGCTGGTCGGCAATGTGCTGGCGCCGATCTTTTGCGCGCCGCTGGGCCTGCCCATGCTGGGCTGGATGCTGTTCGGCGTGGGGATGCTGCTCTGGCTCGCCTTGCAGCCCTTGCTGCTGGGGCGGCTGTTCGAGGCGCCTTTGCCGCCGCCATTGCGCCCCTCGCTGGCCATCCTGCTGGCGCCGAGTGCCGTGGGCGCGCTGGCCATGGATGCGCTGGGCGGGCCGCTGCCGGCCTATCTCGCGCTGTATGGCCTCGCGGCCTTCACCTTCGCGCTGCTTCTGCTGGTGCTGCGCCACATGCTGGGGCCAGGTTTCGCGCTGGGCTATTGGGGCTTCACCTTCCCGCTGGCCGCCTTTACGGCCGCCACCATGAAGATCGCGCCGCCGCTGATCGGATATGCGATGCTGGGCCTGTCCACGCTGGTGATCGGATGGATCGCGGCCGCCACGCTGCGCCTCGCTGTGCGTGGCGCCCTGCTGCGCGCGCATTGAACAGGAGAACGCCATGACAAGCCCGCCCCGGATCATCCGCGCCATGCCCCGCATGGCCACGCCCGAGAGCATCGCCCCCTATGGCACGCTGATCGAACCGAGCGAGGACGGCACGCCTTTCGGTGCCGGCGACGCCGATCTGGAGTTGAGCGAGGGCACGCCGCGCCTCTACATCATGCGGCTGCGCCAGCGCCCGCTGCTGATCCGCGGCATCACGCGGCACGGCAAGGTCACGCAGTGCCTGGCCAGCATGAAGGGCGAGGAATGGTATATCGGTCTCGCCGAACCCGGCGATGCGCCGGAACCCGAGGAGATCAAGGTGTTCCGCATGGGCGGCGATGTGGCCCTGGCGCTGCATGCCGGCACCTGGCATGCCGGGCCGTTCTTCACCGCCCCCTCAGTCGATTTCCTGAATCTGGAACTGACCGACACGAATGAAACCGACCACGAGACGGCGCGGCTTGACCAGGATCACGGGGTGGTGATCGAAATCCTGGCCTAGACCACGCTGCGTTCACATGCGTTCACTCCGCGTGGTCTAGCCATTGCTGCGAGGATGATTCAGCGTTTTCGGCGATTCCGCCTCAACGCATCATGCTCTAAGCGCGCCCTCAGCGCGTCGCCACGCGGGCCAGCACCTGGTCCACGAACAGCGCGGCGCTGCCGAGGTAATTCTCCGGCTTGCACAGCGCCCGCAACTTGGCGGGCTCCACGCGGGAGGCGATTTCGCGATCCGCCTCCAGCGCCGCCAGCAGCGGAATGCCCTGGGCGATGGCGACATCGCAGGCGTGGTTGACGAGGTGATGCGCCTCACCCCGGCCAAGGATGGGGGCCAGGCCCATCATCACCTGTTCGGAGGCAATCAGCCCGCCGGTTGCGGCCAGGTTGCGCAGCATGCGGGGGGCGTCCACCACCAGGCCCTCGGCCAGGAAGCGCGCTTGCATCAGCGCCCCATGCGTCAGGTTGAAGGCCTGGCCGATGGCCAGCGCTTCCGCCTGCCAGGGGCCGGTGCCGCGCTCCAGATCCTGCGCCATGGCCGCCATCATCTGCGGCACCAGTGCATGCACGCCGCGCGACTGCGCGAGGATATACTCACACGCAATCGGGTTGCGCTTCTGCGGCATGGTGGAGGAACCGCCGCGCCCGGTCACATGCGGCTCATTCACTTCCCCCACCTCGGTTTGCATGAGCAGCATGACATCGGTCGCGATCTTGGAGAGCGCGCCGCAGAGCAGGCCGGTAAAGGAGACCGCCTCGGCAAAGCCATCCCGCGCCACATGCCAGGGAATATCGGGGCAGGCGAGGCCGAGTTCGGCCGCCAATTCGCGCTGCACCGCCAACCCCTGATCCCCAAGCGAAGCGAGCGTGCCGGAAGCGCCACCGAATTGCAGCCGCTCGACGCGCGGGCGCAACTGTTCCAGGCGCTCCAGCATGGTGATGAGGGGCGAGAGCCAGACCGCCACCTTGTAGCCGAAGGTGACCGGCAGCGCGTGCTGCAAATGCGTGCGCCCGGCCATGATGGTGCCGCGATGCTGCTTCGCCATCGCCGCGAAGCCGCCGATCACGGCCATCAAATCACTGCGCAGCAAAGCAAGGCCCTGGCGCATCTGCAGCACCACGGCCGTATCCATGATGTCCTGCGTGGTCGCGCCCCAATGCGTCCAGCGGCCGGCTTCATGGCCGGAGAGGGCGGTGAGCTGCTTGACCAGCCCCACCACCGGATAGCCGGTGTTGCGCGTGGCTTCGCCCAGCGCCTGGAGGTCGAGCTGATCCACCTGGGCGGCCAGGGTGATGGCGGCCGCGGCCTCGGCCGGCACGATGCCCAGGCGGGATTGCGCGCGGGCCAGCGCCGCCTCCACATCCAGCATGCGCTGGAGGAAGGCGCGCTCACCCATCGCGCGGCGCATGGCATCGGTGCCGTAGAGGACGCCCATGACGGGGGAATCGGCCGGGTTCACGGGCATGGTTCAGATATCCAGAAAAACGGTTTCGGCGCCGCCGCGCAGCCGGATATCCAGCCGCCAGGTGCTGGGCTCCATGGGCTGGCCGATCAGGGTGGCGCGGCGTTCGGCCGGCACCAGGGCCAGCAGGGGGTCAGTGTCGTTCAGGGCCTCGCCCTGGAAATACAGGCGCGTGGTGACGTGGCTGAGCAAGCCGCGCGCGAAGATCGAGATCTGCACATGCGGTGCCTGCAAGGTGTTGCCGCGCCCGGGCACCGGGCCGGGCTTGAGCGTGGTGAAGCGGAAGCGCCCTGCCTCATCGGTGGCGCAGCGGCCAAAGCCCTGGAAGGCGGCGTCATACCGGCCATCGGGGTCGGCGTGCCAGATTTCCACCAGGGCATCGGTCACCAGCGCGCCATCGCCATCGGTGATGCTGCCCTCGATCACGATGCGCTCGCCCGTGGCGCCTGCATTGGGGCCATCGGCGCGCAGCAGGTCGGCCCAGGCGGGGAAATCGATCAGGTGCCAGAAGGGGCCTGCGGTCTGGTGCGGGGTGGCCATCAATGATGATCTCCCGCCTCTTCGAAGGGTGTGGCGGCCGGGCCGCGCAAGGTGATGTCGAAGCGGTAGCCCAGCGCCCATTCGGGCTGCGTCACAGCCAGATCGAAAGCGGCGATCAGGCGCTGGCGGGCGGCTTGATCGGCCGTGGTGTTGAAGATCGGGTCATGGGCCAGCAACGGATCGCCGGGGAAATACATCTGGGTGATCATGCGCTGGGCAAAGCCCTGGCCGAACAGGCCGAAATGAATATGCACCGGCCGCCAGGCATTGTGATGGTTGCGCCAGGGATAGGCCCCGGGGCGGATGGTGGTGAAGCGGTAATGGCCTTCCGCATCGGTGAAGATGCGGGCATGGCCCTCGAAATTCGGATC
>CANHTE010000046.1 GCA_947462945.1 Acetobacteraceae bacterium | reverse complement strand
TGCGGCCCAGCACGGCGCCGCCCAGGACACGGCCCTGGCCATCCATGTGCTTGGTGCAGGAATAGACGACGACATCAGCGCCCTGTTCGAACGGCTTCTGCAGCAGCGGCGTGGCGAAGACATTATCCACCACCACCAGCGCGCCGGCGGCATGCGCCAGCTTGCAGACGGCGACCACGTCCACCAGCTCGAGCATCGGGTTGGAGGGGCTTTCCAGCAGCACCATCGTGGCGGGCGTGCTCAGCGCCGCTTCCCATTGCGCCATGTCCGTGCCGTCCACGAATTCGGCATGGATGCCGTAGCGGGGCAGCAGCGTGCTCACGATCCAGTGGCACGAACCGAAGAGCGCGCGCGAGGCGACCAAGCGATCGCCCGTCTTGAGGTGGGAGAGGAGCGCTGAGTGGACGGCGGCCATGCCGGTCGCCATCAGACGGCAGGATTCCGCGCCCTCAATGGCGCAGAGGCGCTCCTCCAGCATCGTCGTCGTCGGGTTGGCGAAGCGGCTGTATTGGTAATGCTCGATCTCGTTCTTGAAGGTGGCCTCGGCCTGCTCGGCGCTGTCGTAGACAAAGCCCGAGGTGAGGAACATCGCCTCGGCGGTTTCGCCGTGGTTGGAGCGGTTCAGGCCACCACGAACGAGCTGCGTGGCGGGGCGGAGTTTGCGGGACATGGCAATACCCTCATGCGATAGACCGGCGTCCGGCACCCTGGGCGGGGCGGGGATTGCACCCCCCATCGAGGGTGTTCCCTGGGCCGTTTAGCGCGCTTGTTTTCCGCCTTTCGCAAAAGACGACCCGGTTGGGACCTCGCCGCAAGCTGGCCGGACAAATCGCGAGGACGAAGCATGCCTAACCCCTCCTGCCATTCTGCGTCAATCTCGGTGAACAATTGACGCCGGGGGCGGCTGAATGCAGAATTTTCATTGCATGAGTGCTCTCGATCCTGAAGTGGCCCATCAACTGGCCGAAGACCTGCCGCCGGATGTGTTCCGAACCATCATCTTGACCTTTGAGGAAGATCTGGGTCGCCTTGCGCAGGAACTGGCCACGGCCGCCCATACGGGGGACCAGGAAGCCTATGAGCGGGCCGCCCACAGCCTGGCCGGGGCGGCCGCAGCGGTCGGCGCCATTGGGCTTGAGCGTGAAGCGCGGATCGCCATGGATCCAGATCAGCCCGAGCCCCCGGCCAGCCTTCTGCCCCGCTTGCTGGTTGAGGCCAGGGCCGCCCTTCAGGCCTTGCGCGCCCTCATGCAGTAACGCCCACGCGGCCAGGCATCACCAAACGGCGCGCTGGATAGGCCGGGCGCGGGCTGAAGAACCCCTCAGCTCCAGCTTTCCTGCTCGACGCCCCGCCGCGCGGCAACCACTGGCGCCGCCTTGGGCAAGGGGCCCGGCCGGCCGAAATGCCAGCCCTGGCCCAGATGCGCGCCAAGGCTCTGCATGGTCCGGGCGTATTCCTCGGTCTCGATCCGTTCGGCCACGACCTTGGCGCCCACCGCCACCGAGAGATCCACCATGGCGGCGACGAAGCTGCGATCCCGTTCACCGCGCATGGCGGCTTCGACAAAGCTGCCATCCACCTTCACATAATCCACGCGGAATGCCTTGAGATAGCGGAAGGCGGCGGCGCCCGCCCCGAAATCATCGAGGCAGACGGGAATGCCATGCGCCCGCAGCGCCTCAATGGTTTTGGCAGCGCCGACCTCGTCCTCGATTTCAGCGCTCTCGGTCAATTCGACCATCAGGCGCTTTCCGGCATGGGGATGCGCCTCCAGCAGGTTGAACAGCGCGGTGCGGAAGCTGGCGCTTTGCATCGAGAGGCCGGAGGCATTCACCGCGAGGCGCTGTGCGCCCGTCAGCCCCGCGGCCGCGACCAGCGCCTTCTCCGCCACGGCGAGGTCCAATTCTTCAGTCAGGCCGACAGCCTCCGCCAGATTGACGAAATCCTGCGGTCCGAAGGACGCGCCCAGCAGCCCCTTCTCGGGTCGCAGCAAGGCCTCATAGTGGTGCACCACCCCATCGGCGAGGTTGACGATCGGCTGATACTCCAGATGGAAGCGCCGCTGCGCGATGGCGCGGCGGATGGTCCCGGCGCGCTGCGTCATATCCTCCACAAAACCGGACAGGCCCTCACCGAAGCCCTCCTCCTGCAGCCCCTGCCTTCCCGCACGGGTGAAGGTGGCGAGGCAGTGGCGCAGGGCGCGCACCGCCTGCATGGGTGAGAGGCCATGCGCGTCCAGCGCCACCACCTCACCGCTGACGCCGCCACCCGCCGTCCCGCCATGCTGCGCCAGGATGGCTTCCAGCCGCGCCGTCACGGCCGCGATGTCGGGCGCCGTTTCACCAAGCCCGGAGAGCAGCCCATACCGGCCCGGCGCCAATTCCGCCGCCATGCCCCCCGCTTGCTGCGTCAAGGCGGCGCGCAATTCATCGGTCAATGCGCCCTTGACCTCGATCAGCCCCAATTGCCCACCGGCGCGGCCAGGCGTTCGGATTCGCGCCTCCGCCTCCCGCAGCAGCGAGGCCGGGCTGGGGGCCAGGGGTGCCCCGGCATCCTGCGGGATCGGCACGGGCCCCATGGAGATGCACAGGCGCGGAGCTTCGCCTGACAGGGCAAGGTGCAGGCCGGAGACGACAAATGGCGTCTGCTCGGCGTTGGCCAGCCGCAGCACGGTGGGCGAGAGCCGACCCCGTTCGGGCAGCAGCGACAGGGATGCAGCGAAGCTCTCCCGGTCAGCGCTGGCGATCAGGCCCGTCACATCCTCACCAATGAAGCTCTCGGGTGCTGCGCCAAAGCGCAGGCGGAAGGCACCAGCGGTGAAACAGATTTGCCCATCCAGATCGGCCTCGACCAGAAGATCGGCGCCGGCGAAGGCAAAGGCGACATAGCGCTCCCTCTCGCCCAATTGGCGCCGATTTGTTCCACTCACGCGGCGAAGCCCCTGTTAACGATCATAATGCCCTTTTCTCCTTGGCATGCATAAGATTGCCCTCAGGTTAGGGGCTGTATCGCAGAGCGTGATGAATCGAGGCTTAAGCGCCCGCCAACGGGACGCGTCCCGTCTGGACAGGCGCGCCTCGCGGCGCATATGCAGGGTGATGGTTGATTTTACGCGTCTTTGGGATGTCCTGGTGGTGGGCGGCGGCAATGCGGCCCTCTGTGCCGCCATCACGGCGGCCCAGGCCGGTGCCCAGGTGATCGTGGCCGAGCACGCCCCCAAGCCGATGCGCGGCGGCAATTCGCGCCATACCCGCAACCTCCGCGCCCTGCACGGAGCGCCGACGGAGGTGCTCACCGAGAGCTACCTGGAGGAAGAATACTGGGATGACCTGCTGCGCGTGACCGGCGGGCGCACCGATGAGGGCCTGGCCCGCATGTGCATCCGCGCCAGCGAGCATGCGCCAGGTTTTCTCCGCGATTGCGGCGTGGTGTTCCAGCCCTCGCTGTCCGGCACGCTCAGCCTCTCGCGGACCAATGCCTTCTTCCTGGGGGGCGGCAAGGCCCTGGTGAATGCGCTTTACCGCACGGCGGAGAAGCTGGGCATCACCATTCTCTACGACACCGAAGTGCAGCACATCGCCATCGAGGAGGGCTTCGCGCGGGAGGCGGTCTTGAGCTGGCGGGGATTTCCCCAGCGCATCCGCTGCAAATCCATCATTGCCTCGGCCGGCGGCTTCCAGGCCAATCGCGAATGGCTGCGCGAGTATTGGGGCGATGCGGCCGATAATTTCCAAATCCGCGGCACGCCCTACGCCCAGGGCCGTGTGCTGAAGGACATGCTGGCCAATGGCGTGCAAGAGGTGGGCGACCCGACCCAGTTCCACGCCGTGGCCAATGACGCACGCGCGCCGATGGAGGATGGCGGCCTGGCCATGCGCCTGGACTGCGTGCCCTTCTCCATCGTCGTCAACAAGGATGTGGAGCGCTTCTATGATGAGGGCGAGGATGTCTGGCCCAAGCGCTACGCCATCTGGGGCCGGCTGATTGCCCAGCAGCGCGACCAGCGTGCCTTTGCCATCACCGACAGCCAGGCGCTGCACAATTACCTGCCGAGCGTCTTCCCGCCGATGAGGGCCGAGAGCATCGGCGAACTCGCGGTGCTGCTGGGGCTCGATGCGGCGAAGCTGGAGCGCGTGGTGGCGGAGTATAATGCCACCGTGCAGCCCGGCACCTTCCATGGCAACAAGCTGGATGATTGCCGCACCGAAGGCCTGGCCATTCCCAAGAGCCACTGGGCCCGGCGCATCGACACGCCGCCCTTCTACGGCCACCCGCTGGCACCCGGAATCACCTTCACCTTCCTCGGCGTGAAGGTGAATGAGCGCGCCCGCGTGATGATGGCCGATGGCAAGCCTTCCGGAAACATCTTCGCCAGCGGGGAAATCATGGCCGGCAATATCCTGGGCCAGGGCTATCTGGCAGGGTTTGGCATGACCATCGGCACTGTGTTTGGCCGCATCGCAGGCGAGGAGGCCGCAAAAATTGTCAGAAACTAGGGCCTCAGGTGCCATGCCGGGGGCACGCTGGCGGCTGCGCCTTGCGGCAAGTTCGGCAAGGCGCTTCGCCTGTCCAGGATATCCGCGATGACCATCGAATCCGATGCCACCATCGAGGCGCGGCGGCAGATGGAGATCTGCAATGCCTGCCGCTATTGCGAGGGCTATTGCGCCGTGTTTCCGGCGATGACGCTGCGCCGCGAATTCACCTCGGGTGACCTCACGCACCTCGCCAACCTCTGCCATTCCTGCAAGGGCTGCTACCACGCGTGCCAATACGCGCCGCCGCACCCCTTCGGCATCAATGTGCCGCAGACCTTCGCGACCATCCGGGCCGAATCCTATGCCGAATATGCCTGGCCACCGGCCATGGGGCGGCTGTTCGAGCGCAATGGCACGCTGGTGACGCTGGCGGCCTTCCTGGGCGTGACACTGGTGCTTCTTCTCACCATGGCATTGCAGGACCCGGCCATACTCTACACCGCGCAGACCGGCACCGGCGCCTTTTTCCGGGTGATCCCCTATGGGTTGATGGTCGGCATGGCCTCGCTCAGCTTTGGTTTTGGGCTGGTGGCCATGGCGATGGGGGGCCTGCGCTTCTGGCGCGGCACCGCCCCGGGCGCGGGCCAAAAGCCCATCACCGTGGCGCCGGTGGCGGAAGCGGCGATCGATATCCTGACGCTGCGCAACCTGGGCGGCGGCGGGCATGGCTGCAATGATCTGGATGACAGCTTCGCCCAGACGCGGCGCTGGTTCCATCACGCGATGTTCTACGGCTTCATGCTGTGCTTCGCGGCCACGACGACGGGCGCCTTCTACCATCACGTCATGGGCTGGAAGTCCCCGCATGCTTTTCTGAGCCTGCCCGTCCAATTGGGCAGCTGGGGGGGCGTGCTGCTGTGCATCGGCACGGCCGGTCTGCTTTGGGTCAAGAGCGTGACGGACCCGGGACCCGTGGCCAAGCGCCTGCTGGGCGGTGAGGTCGCCATGCTCGCCTTGCTGTTCCTGATTGGCAGCACCGGGCTGCTGCTGCTGGGGATTCGGCACACCGGCGCCATGGGCGTGATGCTGGCCATTCACCTCGGCCTCGTTCTCGCCTTCTTCCTGGTCATGCCCTACTCCAAGATGGTGCATGGCGTGTATCGTGGCCTGGCGCTGCTGCGGAACGCTCAGGAGAAGCGGCGGTGATCGCCCGCCGCGCGGCGCTGGGCTTGCTGGTGGCACCCAGCGTCTCGCTCGCGCAGTCACGGCCACTGCGGCTGGTCATTCCCTTCACCGCCGGCGGCAGCAACGACATTGTCGGGCGCATCCTGGCCGAGGGGATGTCGGCCCGGCTGGGCCAGACCATCCTGGTTGAAAATCGCGGCGGCGCGGGCGGAATCCTGGGCAATGACCTCGTCGCCAAGGCGCCGCCGGATGGCAGCACGATCCTCCTCGCGGGCAGCGGGTCCTTTGTGATTTCGAGCCTGGTGCACCCCCGCATCCCCTATGACGCGGTGCACGGCTTTACCCCCATCGGGCTGGTGGGGGCTTCGCCCAATGTCATCGCGGTGAACCCACGCCTGCCAGTGCGCAATCTGGGTGAATTGCGGGAATTCGCCCGCGGCAAAAACCCGGCATTGACCTTCGGCACGCCCGGTGCGGGCACCACCGCCCATGCGTTGGGCGCCATGATTGCGCTGACCCTCGGCTTTGAGATCGAGCATATTCATTACCGGGGCACCGCCCCCGCTTTGACCGATGTGGTGGCCGGCCGCGTGGACATGATCACCAACGCCGCCGCACCCTTCCTGCCCTTTCTGGCGGCGGGCAGCCTGCGGGCGCTCGCCGTGGCCGGGGCGCAGCGCGCCTCCATCCTGCCCGGGCTTTCGACCTCATTCGAGCAGGGTTTCCCGGAGCTGGACAGCGCCACCTGGTACGGGCTTCTCGCGCCTGCCGGCACAGCGCCGGAGGTGACGGCCCGTCTGCACGCGGCACTGAACAACGCATTGGAGGACCAGGCCCTGCGCGCGCGGCTGGTCGAGAATGGCGTGGAGCTGGAAGTCAGCCCGACCCCCGCCGATTTCGGCCGCTTCGTGGCGCGTGAGCGCGAGCGCTGGGCCACGATCGTGACGCGGGCCAACCTGCGCGCCGATTGAGCAAACGCCCGGCTTGCCGCCATCGGGCCTTACAGTCCATGATTTCGCCTGGAATTCCGGGCGGCTGGTGAGCGCGCCCCGAGGCTTTCCTGGGGAGACTGGCTTTTCATGCGCGCATTGATCACCGGCATCACCGGCCAGGACGGAGCATATCTGTCCAAGCTGCTGCTGGATAAGGGTTATGAGGTCTGCGGCCTGGTCCGGCGCTCCAGCACCGCCGATGTGAATGATGTGCGGCTGCGCTGGATGGGCATCGCGGAGCAGGTGCGGATGCTCGATGGCAACTTGACCGACCTCACCTCCCTGATCCGGGTGATGCGCGACGTGCAGCCGGATGAGGTGTATAATCTCGGTGCGCAATCCTTCGTCAAATCCTCCTGGCAGCAACCGCTGCTGACGGGAACCGTGACCGGCCTGGGTGCGGCCAATATGCTGGAGGCCGTGCGGCTGGAACGCCCCCAGGCACGCTTCTACCAGGCGTCATCCTCCGAGATGTACGGCAAGATCCAGGCCGAAATGCAGGATGAAGCCACGCCCTTCTACCCGCGCAGCCCTTATGCGGCGGCCAAGCTCTACGCCCATTGGATGACCGTGAACCACCGCGAAAGCTTTGGAATCTTCGCCTGCTCCGGCATCTTGTTCAACCATGAGAGCCCGCTGCGCGGCATCGAATTCGTCACCCGCAAGATCACCGATGGCGTGGCGCGCATCAAGCTCGGCCTCTCGCGGGAGTTACTTCTGGGGAACCTGGATGCCCGGCGTGACTGGGGTCATGCGCGCGACTACGTCCGGGCCATGTGGCTGATGATGCAGCAGGACAAGGCCGAGGATTACGTGGTGGCCACCGGCCGCAGCGTGACAGTCCGCGATTTCTGTCGCATGGCCTTCGGTCATGTCGGCCTCGATTATCAGGAGTTCGTGCGCGTCAATCCCGAATTCCTCCGCCCGGCGGAGGTGGATGTATTGCTTGGCAACGCGGCCAAGGCGAAGGCAGGGTTGGATTGGGCGGCCACCACCCCGCTGGAGGATCTGGCCGCTGAAATGGTGGAGGCCGACCTCGTGCGGCATCGCCGCGCCATGCGGGATTGAACGGCGGATCATGGCAGCCCCCTCGACCATCCTGGTGACTGGCGCCAACGGTTTTGTGGGCCAGCACAGCCTGCCCGCCCTGCGGCAGCGCTTCCCCCTGGCCCGGCTGATCGCGGCCATTCGCCCGCCTGGCGAGGCCTGCGCCCATGCCGATGTCACCATCCCCTTCGAACTGACCTCACCCGACAGCCTGGGCCAGGCGATCCGCGATACGCGCCCCGATGCCGTGCTGCATCTGGCGG
>CANHTE010000045.1 GCA_947462945.1 Acetobacteraceae bacterium | reverse complement strand
CGAGGAGATCCATGGCTGGAAAAAGGACGGCACCTTACAGCGCCTTTCGCTCGCCTGGTCACGCGACGGCAAGAGCAAGGACTATGTGCAGCACCGCATGATCGAGGATGCGCCCGATCTTTGGCGCTGGTTGCAGGATGGCGGGCATTTCTATGTCTGCGGCGATGCCAGCCGCATGGCGAAGGATGTGGATGCGGCGCTGCGCCAGATCGCGATGAGCGAGGGCGGCATGACGGCGGACCAAGCGCGGGACTGGATCGTGGCCCTGGCCAAGCAGGGGCGCTACCAGCGGGACGTGTACTGATGCTGGCGCCCCAAGGCTTCGTCTCCAGCGCCAACCCAGGGCGCGACGCGTGATGGAATCTTCTTTCGCCCCCGCAACACGCACCACCTGCCCCTATTGCGGCGTAGGCTGTGGCGTGCTGGCCAGCCCGGACGGCAGTGTTCGGGGGGACCCCGCGCATCCTGCCAATCAGGGGCGGCTTTGCAGCAAGGGTGCCGCGCTGGGCGAGACGACAGGGCTGGAGGGCAGGCTGCTGCATCCCATGGTGGGCGGCAAGCGCGCCAGCTGGGACGCGGCGCTGGACGCCACGGCCGAAGGCTTTCGCCGCGCCCTGGCCCAGCATGGCCCGGAAGGCGTGGCACTGTATGTTTCCGGCCAATTGCTCACCGAGGATTACTACGCGGCCAACAAGCTCACCAAGGGCTTCCTGGGCACCGGCAATATCGACAGCAATTCCCGGCTTTGCATGGCCAGCGCCGTGGCCGGACATCGTCGTGCCTTTGGCGAGGACCTGGTGCCGGGCACCTACGAAGATCTGGAAAGCGCTGATCTGGTGATCCTGGTCGGCAGCAATCTGGCCTGGTGCCATCCCGTGCTGCATCAACGCATCCTCGCCGCCAAGGCGCTGCGGCCGATGATGCGCCTCGTGGTGGTGGACCCGCGCCGCACCGCCAGCTGCGAGGCGGCAGACCTGCATCTGGCGCTGCGCCCCGGCAGCGATGTGGCGCTGTTTGCCGGGCTGCTGGCGCATCTCGGCAAGGCCGGCTTCGCCATTCCGGAGGCCGTGCGGCAGTCGCTGGACGTGCCGGCGCTGACCGGGCTTGCCCCGAAGCAGATCGCCATCTTCCATCAATGGTTCACCCGGACCGAGCGCGTCGTCACGCTCTGGAGCCAGGGCACCAACCAATCCTCCAGCGGCACCGACAAGGCGAATGCCATCATCAATTGCCATTTGGCGACGAACCGCATCGGCCGGCCCGGCATGGGACCCTTCAGCGTGACGGGCCAGCCCAATGCCATGGGCGGGCGGGAGGTGGGTGCGCTGTCCAATATGCTGGCGGGCCACCTGGATGCCGATAACCCGGCCGAGGTCACGGCCCTGCGGGATTTCTGGCAGGCCCCCAACCTCGCCACCAGGCCCGGCCTCAAGGCAGTGGATCTGTTCCGCGCGGCCGATGCCGGGCGCATCGGCGCCATGTGGGTGATGGCGACAAACCCCGCCGTCTCCATGCCCGATTCCGCCATGGTGCGGCGGGCGCTCCATCGCATTCCCGCGCTGATCCTCTCCGATTGTCACGCCGGCTCCGACACGGCCGCGCATGCGCAAATCCTGCTGCCTGCGCTGAGCTGGGGCGAGAAGGATGGCACCGTCACCAATAGCGAACGCGTGATCAGCCGGCAGCGCGGCTTCCTGCCGGCGCCGGGCGAGGCAAGGCCCGATTGGTGGATCATCGCTCAGGTGGCGCAGCGCCTGGGCTGGGGCGCGCAATTCGCCTGGCCCAATGCCGCTGCCATTTTTCGCGAGCATGCGGCGGTGACGGAACTCGCCCGCGATCAGCCTGTCGCGGTTTCGCCACAACGCGAACAGCAGGGCCAGCGCGCAACGCCAGCGCCGCGCGTGTTCGACCTCGGCGGCCTGGCCGAGCTGACCGATGCCGAATACGCAGCACTGCCCCCCACGCAATGGCCCGTGCCGCGCCAGGGCCCGCGCGGCGGCCGCATCACGCCACCCGTCCAGCGCATGGTGCCCACCCCCTTTCGCGCGCCCGAACACAATGGCGCGATGATCCTGATGACCGGCCGCCTGCGCGACCAATGGCACAGCATGACGCGCACCGGCCGCGTGCCGCGCCTCATGCAGCACGCGCCGGAGCCCGTGCTCAGCCTGAACCCGGCCGATGCGGCCGGCCTTACCCCGGGCGCGCTGGTGCGCGTAACGAGTGCCTGGGGCGAGGCGGTGCTGCGCCTGGCGCTCGATCCCGCCACGCCGCGCGGCGCCTGCTTCGCGCCCATGCATTGGACGGATCAACTGGCGCCACGCGCCCGCATCAACGCGGCCGTGACGCCCGCAACGGACCCGATCAGCGGCCAGCCGGAACTCAAGCACACACCCGTCACCCTCGCGCCCTTCCCCGCGCGCTGGCATGGCTTCGTGCTGAGCCGGGAGCCGCTGGGCGCCAGGCTCGCCGATTGGTGTGCCATGGCCCCGGCCGCGCCCGGCGTCTTCCGGCACGAGATCGCGGGCAGTGACGCATCCCCCTTCGCCACGCTGGTTGAAGCCCTGGGCCAGGGCGCACCCAGCATCGCCCTGCACGCCGAATCCGCGGGCGAGTACCGGGCCGCCTGGCTGCGGGACGGGCAGCTCATCGCAGCCCTCTTCCTGGGGCCGGATCACCTTCTGCCGCCGCGCGAATGGCTGATTTCCCTTTTTGCCGAGCCGCGCATCGGCAGTGCCGCGCGCCACGCCTTGCTGGCGGGATTGCTGCCCGATGGCCCGCCGCCCTCGCCCACGCTTTGCGCCTGCCATGGCGTGAGTGCCGCCACCATCCGCAGTGCCATCGCCGCCGGCGCCGGGGATGTGGCTGCCATCGGCGCGGCCACCTGTGCTGGCACAGGCTGCGGCAGTTGCAAGCCGGAACTCGCGGCCCTGTTGGCGCTGGAACCCGCCTGATGCGCCATTTCCCCGCCTTTCTCGACCTTCAGGGCCGCAGCGTGCTGCTGCTCGGCGCGGGTGAGGCCCTGGAGGCCAAGGCCACCCTGCTGCGCGCCGCCGGGGCGGTGTTGCGGGAGGCAGCACATTACGAGCCAGCCCTGCTGGAGGGCTGCGCCATGGCGGTGGCCGCCGGCGCCGCCCAGGCGGATCTTGCCGCCCTGCACGCCGCCTGTCTGACGCGCGGCATCCCGGTGAATGTGGTGGATCGCCCCGAATTCTGCTCCTTCATCACGCCGGCCATCATCACGCGTGAGGGCATCACCATCGGCGTCTCCACGGGCGGCGCCTCCCCGGTCCTCGCGCGGCTGATCCGCCAGAAGATCGAGGCGGTGCTGCCGCCACTGCTGGGCCGTGTCGCCGCCCTGGGCGCCAGCTTCCAGGCGGCGGTGCGCGCCCGCATCCTCAGCCTGCCCGCCCGCCGCGTTTTTCTCGAACGCGCGCTCACCGGCACGCCCGCCGATCTCGCCTTGGCCGGTCGACAGAAAGAGGCCGAGGCCGCCTTTGCGCAATTGCTGGAGACGGCCGAAGCCGCACCGCGCGGCTTTGTGCAGCTGGTCGGTGCCGGACCGGGTGCGGCTGATCTGTTGACGCTGCGCGCGCTGCGTGCGCTGGGCGAGGCCGATGTCATCGTGCATGATCGCCTGGTCAGCGCCGAGGTGCTGGACCTCGCGCGCCGGGACGCCCGGCGCATCTTCGTCGGCAAGCAGCGCGCGCTGCATTGCGTCCCGCAGGAGGGGATCAACACCCTCCTCATCGAGTTGGCGCGCGAAGGGTTGCGCGTGGTGCGCCTGAAGGGGGGTGACCCCTTCATCTTTGGCCGTGGCGGTGAGGAAGCCCAGGCGCTGGCGGAGGCCGGCATTCCCTTCGAGGTGGTGCCCGGCGTCACCGCGGCTTTGGGCTGCGCCGCCCAGGCCGGCATTCCCCTGACGCATCGCGATGCCGCCCGCATGCTGACCTTCGTCACCGGCCACACGCGCGACGGCAAGCTCGACCTCGACTTCTCAGCGCTGGCCCGGCCCGGCCAGACGCTGGCCATCTATATGGGCCTGGCCACCCTCCCCGAGTTGCGTGCCGGATTGCTGCGTGAGGGTCTCAACCCCAATACCCCAGCGGCGCTGATCGAGCGCGGCGGCTCACCGCAGCAGCGCGAATTACGAGGGAGTTTGAATGAGATCACCGCTCGCGCGCCGGCCTGGGCGGGCGATGGCCCCGTCCTGCTGTTGGTGGGGGAGGCGGTTGGGATGGGCGCTTTGCCGGAACGCCTGGAACACGCCTTCGCCTGAGGGGCGTCTCGCGCTACATCCTCCGGAGCCGGAGGAAACCACCATGCAACGCCGCCTCATCCTTGCCAGCCTGCTGGCCGCACCCGCCATCGCCACGGCGCAAACCGCGCCGCTGCGCCTCATTGTCCCTGCGCCGCCCGGTGGCAGCACGGATATCCTGGCCCGCATCCTGATCGAGCGCGCGGGCGCGGCGCTCGGCCAAAACATTGTCGTCGATAATCGCGGCGGGGCGGGCGGCATTATCGGCACGGAAGCGGCGGCGCGCGCGGCGGCGGATGGCAACACCATCATCCTGGGCCACAATCAGACGCATGCCTCCAACCAATGGATGGCGCGCAACCTGCCCTATCACGTGACGGAGAGCTTCACCCCCGTCGCCCGCCTCGCCACGGTGCATCACGCCACGGTGGTGCCGGCCAATTCCAGCGCCCGCAGCATGGCCAGCCTGATCGAGCTGGGGCGCGGCGGGCGGCGCGTCTCCTACGCCTCCTCCCAGGCGGGCTCCGCCAGCCATGTCATCGCCGAGACCTTTGTGCGGCGCTCGGGCATGGATGCGGTGCATGTCCCCTATCGGGGCGGCGGACCGGCCACGCAGGACACCGTCGCGGGCGTGGTGGATTTCTATGTCTCCACCTGGCCGGGCGTCGTTGCGCTGGTGCGGGAGGGGCGGTTGCGCGCCCTTTCCATCGGCGCGCCGCAACGCATCTCAGGCTTCCCTGATCTGCCGACGACAGCCGAGGCCGGCGTGCCCTTCATGGCCGTGGATGCCTGGTTTGGCCTGTTTGCGCCGCGCGGCGTGGATGCGGCGCGCGTCACCCGCCTCGCCGAGGCCTTCCTCGCCGCCCTGGCCCAGCCCGAGACGGCCGAGCGGGCCACCCAGGCAGGGTTGAACGCGGCGCCCATGGGGCCGGCGGAGTTCACCGCCTTCCAGGTGGCAGAGGTGCGACGCTGGCAAGAGATGGCGACGCTGACCGGGATCATGATGGAGTAGAAAAAAGGCCTCCGGCGGCTGGGACCAAGGCCCCAGACCCCTTTCCATGGAATGGGGTCTGGGGTCCGTGACCCCAGCCGCCGGAGGCCCTTTTCTCTACGCCTTCTTCTCCCAGCCCCGCTCACCCTGCTGCCAATAGGTGAGCGCATGCCCCGCCGCCTTGGCCGCGGCCCAGCGTCGGCGCGCGGCAGCCACCGCCGCTTCATCCCCGCCGTCAAACAGGTCAAAGGCGCGGGCGTAGAGCGCGAGATGCGCGCTTTCCGCACCCTCGGTCAGGAAGAGGTGCTGCGCGCCATTGGGCGACGGCCCGTCGCTCAGCGTCAGGAAGATCGGTTGCATTGCGCCATCCTGCCGGCCATGCGGCAGCCAATCCGGCTCGGCGCAGGTCCAGAGCGTGTCATCCAGCGACTTCAACCTCTCTTCGCTGGCGCAAAGCACCAGGGCACGCTGCTCCAGCGCCAGCACGCGGCCCAGGAGGCGCGGCAAGGCCTGCTCCAGCGTGCTGCGAGTGAGGTGATAGAAGCCGATTTCGGTCACGGGATGGTCAGCACCACATTGCCCATGGTCTGGCCGCCCATCACCCTCTCATGCGCGGCGGCGCATTCGGCGAGCGGCAAGGTGGCGGCGATGGCGTGCTGCAAACGCCCCTCGCGCAGCAACTTGTCCAGCACCGCCTCGCATTCCGCCCGCGCCTCGGCGCTGAGTTCATAGACGATGAAGAAGCGGATCGCCGCCCCGCTGAGAATCATCGGGAAAAACCCCAGCGTGATATCGGCAGCGCCCGAGCCATAGGTCACGCAGATGCCATCCTGTTTGATAATGCGCGGCAGCAGCCCCGCATTGGCGGCCAGGTCAACCTCGATCACCCGGTCCACGCCGCACCCGCCGGTCAGTTCCTGTACGCGGGCGGCCACATCCTGGCTGCGGTAATCCACCACGGCGTCGGCCCCGGCGGCCAGGGCATGGGCGGCCTTGGCTGGGGAACTCACGGTGGCAATCACCTGCCTGGCGCCCAGCAGCCTGGCAAACTGGATCGCGTAATGCCCAACCGCCCCGGCTCCGCCCGCAACCAGAACGGATTGGCCGATGACGCCGCCATCCACCATCACCGCACGCAGCGCCGTCAGCGCCGGAATACCCAGGCAAGCGCCCTCGGCGAAGCTCACATTCTCCGGCAGGGGCACGGCCTGGGCTGCGGGCAGGGCCACATATTCAGCCGCCGTGCCAAAGGGGCGCTTCCATTGCCCGTTCCAGATCCAGACCCGCTCACCCACACGCGCCGCATCCACGCCCGCGCCCACCGCCGTGATGACGCCTGCGCCATCGCTATGCGGAATCACCCGCGGTGCCGCCATGGGGCGGGAGCCGCCGCGCGACTTGCAGTCGGAGGGGTTCACGCCCGAGGCGTGGACGCGCACCAAAACCTCGCCGGGCGCGGCTTCGGGGGTGGGCAACTCGCCCTGGATCAGGACCTCGCGCGCGGGGCCGGTTCGCTCATACCAGATGGCCTGCATGCCGGGCTGTCCTTGTGCTGCCGTGACCGCCGGATGATACGCGGATTCGCGAAAATCCCGATGCCCCGGGCCAGGGCTGGGCTGGGGCCATGATGTGGTCTGTCCCCAAAACCGGGCTAACCCGCCCATCGGCATCCAACGGACGGCCGGAAGCGGCCGCGGATATGGAGCGCCCTGACGGGGCGCGGCGGCCCCCCCACGCGCGCCGGTCAGCGGGTTCGGGCGGGGGCCGAGGTGGCGCTGGAGGTTCCGGGAACGGAGGCACCCACCAGGAAACCGGCGGCGGCGAGCAGGGGCACGGCCAGCAAGGCAGGTGCGGCGAGGCCGGTGCCACCCAGGGCGCCGCCTCCGGTCTCCAACATGGGGCGCGTCATCGGCGCCCCGCCGGATTGCCCGGGCCCGGCGATGCGGGGGCGTGGCGCGCGGATCAAGGGCGGCCCTTCCGCCCCACGCGGTGGAATCACCACCTCGGTCCCGGCCGGCACCACAACAACGCGCTGCTGCGCCATCGCCGGCGAGGCGAGGACAAAGGCGGACAGCAAGAGAATCGACATCACATGCATGATCATGCATCGCATTCATCGCGGTTGCAGATCAAGCGAATTCAGCGCCCGAGCAATTCCCGCGCGATGATGACGCGCATGATCTCATTGGTGCCTTCCAGGATGCGATGCACCCGCAAATCCCGCACGATCTTCTCGATCCCGTAATCAGCGAGGTAGCCGTAACCGCCCAGCAGTTGCAGTGCTTCATCAGCCACACGATGCCCCACATCGGTCACGTGGCGCTTGGCCATGGCGCAGAACAACCCGGCATCGGGCGCCTTCCGGTCCAGCTTGTGGCAGGCCCGCCACAAAAAGCTCCGCGCAACCTCCAGATCCGTCGCCATATCCGCCAGGCGGAATTGCGTCGCCTGGAATTCCGCCACCGCCCGGCCAAAAGCGCGGCGCGATTTCACATAATCCAGCGCGATGTCGAGCGCCGCCTGCGCACCCCCCAGGGAGCAGGCGGCGATGTTCAGCCGCCCGCCATCCAGCCCCGCCATGGCATAGCGGAAACCCTGGCCTTCCTCGCCCAGCAGGGCTTCCGCGGGCACGCGGGTGGCCTCGAAGATCACCTGGCGGGTGGGCTGCGCGTTCCAGCCCATCTTCTTTTCCTCGGCGCCGAAGCTCAGCCCAGGTGCCTCCTTCGGCACCAGCAGGGCCGAGAT
>CANHTE010000044.1 GCA_947462945.1 Acetobacteraceae bacterium | reverse complement strand
TCCATGCCGTCCGCGCCCCAGGCGCCTTCCTCACGCGGCGCCACTTCGATCACCACGCGCGCACGGTCCAGCTTGAGGGGCGGCAATTCGGCCGCCAGCGCCTTTTCCAGCTTGCCGGCGGAAGCGCGCCTCGCGCCGGTCAGGGCTTCGCCCGCCTTCACATAATCAATCCGGGCGGCCTGCCGGGCCGCCTGCAAGGCCGCAACGCGGCCCGTGCCGGCATCCAGCGCCGAAAGCCGCTCCCGCAGGCTGTCCAGATGGGTGGTGAGTTCCACCACCGCCACGCCATGCTTCCGCGCGGCCGCACGCAAGCCATAGAGCCGGTCCTCCAGCACCTCCAGCCGGCGCGGATCGGGCAGGGCGTCCACCGCCAGGCGCTCCAGCAGCCGTTCCGCCTCGGCCAGCGCATCCTGCGCCTGGGTCAGCGCGGCCAACGCGGGCTGGGCTGATTCGTCATTGGCCGCCCCGGCCGCCCCGGGCAGGCGTTCCAGCGCGCGCGCCGCGCTGCGCAGCGCATTGCCGGGATGGGCCGAGCGGCGGTCACGCGGCTGGATCTCGGCCAGGGCGCTGGCGATGGCCTCGTTGCGCCGCTCGGCCTGCTGCAGGCCCTGGCGCTCCTGCGCCAGGCGTTCTTCCTCGCCCTCCTCGGGGGCGAGGGTGGAGAGTTCATCCACCGCGTGGCGCAGCCACTCTTCATCGCGCAGGGCGGCGGCAACGGCGGCCTCGGCCTCGGCCAGGGCCGATTCGGTGCCGCGCCAGGTCTTGAAGGCGGCGGCGACGCGTAGCCGGGCCGCATCATGCGCGCCGAAGGCGTCGAGCAGCGCCGCATGGGTGGCGGGGTCCGCCAGTCCCACCTGGTCATGCTGGCCCTGCACTTCCACCAGGGTCGCTGCCAGTCGCTTCAGCAGGGCGACGCCGACGGGCTGGTCATTCACGAAGGCACGCGACCGGCCATCAGCCTGGAGCACGCGGCGCAGGACCAGCGTATCCTCACCCTCCATCCCCTGTTCGGCGAGGAGGGCAAAGGCGGGATGCCCTTCGGGCGGCTGGAACACGGCGGCAACGCTGGCCTGGGGCTGGCCGCTGCGCACCAGGCCTGCCTCGGCCCGCATGCCGAGCGCCAATCCCAGCGAATCGAGCAGGATGGATTTTCCCGCGCCGGTCTCGCCCGTCAGCACCGAAAGCCCCGGCCCGAAATTCAGGTCGAGTCGTTCGATCAGCACCACATCGCGGATGGACAGGGAGGCGAGCATGCGCCCGCCGCTAGAAACTGGCCCCTGCGCCTGGGATCAGGGGCAGGGGCAGGGGCAAGGGCAAGGGGGCCTGGACAGCCAGGGCGGTCGCAGCGTCGCGCATCCGGACCCGCGCTAGAAGACGCTGTTCCAGGTCCGCCGGAACATGCCCGGACGGTCCTGCGCAGCCGCGGAGGCGCCCGGCGTCAGCAGGGCGTAGCTGTCCTGGTACCAGGCATTGCCCGGGAAGTTATGGCCGAGCACGGAGGCCGTGCGTGCCGCCTCATCCCGCAGGCCCAGCACGAGATAGAGTTCCGTCAGGCGGTGCAGCGCTTCGGGCACGTGGTTGGTCGTCTGGTAATCCTCGACCACGCGGCGGAAACGGCCGATGGCCGCGCTGTAAAGGCCCTGGCGCTGGTAGAAGCGGCCAATATTCATCTCGCGCCCTGCCAAATGGTCCCGTGCCAGGTCCATCTTCAGCCGGGCATCGCGGGCATAGGCCGTATTGGGGAAGCGGTTGGCCACATCCTGCAGCGCCTGGAGGGCGACCTCCGTGCCGCGCTGGTCGCGCTGGCTATCGGCGATCTGCTCGTAATAGGCGAGGCTCCGCAGGTAATAGGCATAGGCGATGTCACGATGCGCCGGGTGCAGCTGGATGAAGCGATCCAGCGAGCCGATGGCCTCGGTGTAACGGTTGCGCATGTATTCGCCATAGGCGGACATGATCTTCGCGTTGGTGGCCCAGGTGGAATAGGGGTGCTCACGCTCCAGCGTCTCGAAGAGTTCGACGGCCTGGGGGAAGCGGCGGCCTTGCAGCGCCTCGATCCCGGCGGCGTAGAGCGCCTCGGGCGAGCGATCCACCAGGCCGGACGCGGCGGATGGGCTGCGAAACAGGCCCGCAGCCGAGCCATCCCACTGCTGAACGCCGCACCCCGCGAGGGGCAGGGCGCAGATCAAGGCAACAAAAACACGAAAGAATGGGCGCATGGGCGATATCGGCTCCGGTCGGCCGGCTTTATACCATGGGAGGCGGTGATGCGCACAAGGGGCGCACCCCGGCCATCAGGCCAGGGCGTCAGGCGCTGGCGGCAAGTGGCGCTCTCAGGCGGCGACGCGCTTGGCCGCGCTGACCTCGGCCATGGCGCGGCCGCCCGTGGGCCGCCAGTTGCGTTGATCGCTGAACAGGGCCAGCAGCAGCTGATTGTTCAGGGCATGGCCCGAGCGATGGCCGGTGAAGCGGCCGGTGATGGGCGCCCCGGCCAAGGCCAGATCGCCCACGACATCAAGCAGCTTGTGCCGCACGAATTCATCCGGCTGACGCAGCCCGCCGGGATTCAGGATCATGGGGCCGTCCACGACCACGGCGTTGTCCAGGCTGCCGCCCTGGGCGAGGCCGGCCGCCCGCAGCCGGGCCACGTCCTCGGCCAGGGTGAAGGTGCGCGCCTGCGCGAGTTCCTGGCGGAAGCTCTCCACCGAGATGCGCAGCGCCAGGCTTTGGCGGCCAATGGCGGTCTCACCGAAATCAATGGTGAGGTCCACATCGAAGGCGGGTTCGGAATTGGGCGAGAGCTCGGCCCAGGCGCCGTGCTTGTCCTCGACGCGCACGCTGCGCAGTACCTCGATGGCGCGGCGGGCCCCGAATTGCTCAGCGGTGCCGGCGCAATCAATGAGGAACAGGAAGGGGGCGGCGGAGCCATCCAGGATGGGCACTTCCGGCCCGTCCAGCTCGATGCGCGCATCATCAATGCCGGCGGCGGCCAGGGCCGCCATGACATGCTCGATGGTGCCGACACGGGCTTCGGGGTTGTCCGGAAGGCCGATCTGCGTGCAGAGCCGCGTCTCCACCACGAGATCATAGCGGGCGGGGATGTCCAGGCCGAGATCACTGCGATGAAAAACAATGCCCGCCCCCGGCTCACCCGGGTGCAGCGTGAGCGCGATGGTCCGGCCCGTATGCAGCCCAATGCCGCGGCAGCCGATGCTGCCCTTCAACCGGCGCCGCACGAAGGCAGGCCCGTAGGAGGGCGAGCCATAGCCCGCCAAGCCGTTGCGAGGAACGCCGTTGAAGGGCGAACCGGACGGCGCGAAGCCAAAATTCATTGGGCCATGCGTCAATGGAGCGAAACCATCCATGTCTTGAGAGCCCCCAATTCCGATTGGGAAACTGCCCCCGCAGCTCCCTGGAGCCTCTTTGTGACAGGGCTGATGACCTGTTGCCAGTCAAGCGTTGTTTCTCAATGTTTCGTTGTAAGTATCTGATTTTATTCAAAAAACAATCAAGTGTTTCGCGCCCGAAATTTACCATATTTTCGCCTTGATCAAAAGAATTGTCGCAGCGCAGCACGGCTGCAAGGGCTCCGTGATGCGTTGCGTCCCCCTGACCTGAGGCCAGGCAGGCATGCAAACGGCGCCTATCCCTGACGAAAATCCCCGGAACCAGGCCTTCCTTTGGTCATGGCGCAGGACCACAACAGGCTGATGCATCGTCGTTCGGTCGTTCTTCTCCCCGCGCTGCTGGCCGCCGGCCCGCTTCGTGCCCAGCCCCAGGCCACACCGCCCGTGCTCAGCGACGCTGATCGCGCGGCCCTCGCGCGGGTCGAGGCGTATTTCAACGGCATGACCACCCTGCGCGCGCGCTTTCTGCAGATCGCCCAGGGCGGCGGCTCGGCCGAGGGCACGGCCTGGATCTGGCGGCCGGGGCGCATGCGCTTCGAGTATGACCCGCCCGAGCCCACCCTCCTGATCGCGGCGGACGGCCAGTTCTTTCATTATGACCGGCAGTTGCGCCAGCCGACGGTCGTCCCGCTCTCCTCCACGCCGCTGAGTGTTCTCCTGCGCAATCCGCTGCGTCTTTCCGGCGATATCACCGTGGCCGCATTGGAGCGCTCCGGCGGCTTGTTGCGCGTGACGGTGCATCGGACCGGCCAGGCGGCTGAGGGGCAGATCCAACTGGTGCTGGATGAGCAGCCCATGGCCCTGCGCCAATGGGTGGTGCTGGACCCCCAGGGGCGCAGCACGCGCGTCACCCTCTCCGATGCGCGAATCGGTGAACGCTTCGATCCGTTCCTCTTTGCCTTCAACGATCCGCGCTTTCGGGAGGAATTGGAGCAGCAGCGCTGAGATTTTCGCGCTCAGCCGGCCACGCGGCCTTGAATCCGCCACAGGAAGTTGGTTTGTTGCGTTCATGAGACCAGTCATCGGCATTTCCTGCTGCGTGAAAGCCTTCGGGATCTTCAACACGCCCAACCACGCCGCCTCGGACAGCTATGTCCGCGTCGTGCTTGGCCCGGTCGGGGGCGTGCCGGTTCTGCTGCCCGCCGCCGGCGAATCCCTGGCGCCGCAAATCCTGCCGCGGCTGGATGGCCTGATCCTCACCGGCAGCCGCAGCAATGTCTGGCCCGGCCATTACGAAGGCCCCGACCACGCGGAAGGCACGCCCGAGGATCAGCAGCGCGATGCCACCACCCTGCCGCTGATCCGCGCCGCGATCAGCACCGGCGTTCCGCTGCTGGCCATATGCCGCGGGATGCAGGAGCTGAATGTGGCGCTCGGCGGCAGCCTGGACCAGCGCATCCAGGATTTGCCCGGGCGGATGGATCACTCCACCCCGTCCGACCAGCCCATCCCCCTGGTTCGCACCGGCAAGGCCCATGCGGTGCGGCTGGCGCCCGAAGGCCTGCTGCATGAATTGGCTGGCGTGGCTGAAATGCCGGTGAATTCGCTGCACAACCAAGGCGTCCAGCGCCTCGCCCCTCGGCTGGAAGCCATGGGCTGGGCGCCCGACGGAACGGTCGAGGCCGTGCGGGTCCGCGCCGCGCCCGGCTTTGCCTGGGGGGTGCAATGGCATCCGGAATATGATTGGGAACATGACGGGTTCAGCCGCCGCATTTTCGAGGCTTTCGGCGCCGCCTGCATATCCCGCGCCGCCGCAGGGCAATTGCGCCAGGCTGCTGAATAATGAGTCAGGTGCGAGCGGATTGGGCTTGGCTTAACCGCTGAAAGCTGGTTATATTCGCCCACCGGCGACGTTACGTTCCCGGTGGACGCTCCGATTCCCCCAATCGGCTCGCCCGACCTTCCGATCGGAACTTCGTATAGTGCGGGCGCCCGGCCACCCCCCTGGTCGGGCGCTTTCCGTTTGGGGCCCTTCGCTTCGGTCCAGGGCTGGTCCTTTTGGAAAAGGCGCCCGGGCGCCCTGGCCGGCAGGAAGTTACACCAACGTGACAATTTTCTTTGTTATCCCGTCCGAAGCCGGGTCAAGGGCCAAAATCCCCGTGGCGTCAATTTTCCTGGGGGCGAGGTTTCGCCCTGCGCCATGCTGGTCTAGACGACGGGCGTTGTGTCGCAGGAGCGCCCCGTGCCCGAATATGTGATTTCTCCATCCGCCGTTTCCGCCGTCCCTATCCAGGGCAGCAGCGCCATGTTTCCGGTCCGCAGGATTTTTTGCGTGGGGCGCAACTACGCCGAGCACGCCATCGAGATGGGCTCCGACCCGACGCGTGAGCCGCCCTTCTATTTCACCAAGCCTTTCGATGCGCTGGTGATCAACGGCGCCGATATGCCTTACCCCAGTGTCACGAAGTCCCTGCATCACGAGATGGAACTGGTCGTGGCCATCGGCGTTGGCGGCAAGAACATCACCATCGCGGATGCGCTGAAACATGTCTGGGGCTATTGCGCCGGCCTCGACATGACCCGCCGTGACATCCAGAACGAGGCCAAGAAGACCGGCCGCCCCTGGGATATGGGCAAGGGTTTTGACCTCTCGGCGCCCATGGGCGCGCTGATCCCCGCCGCCGGCTTTGATCCCTCCAAGGGCAAGATCGAGCTGAAGGTGAATGGCAAGGTCACGCAAGTCTCGGATCTGTCCAAGCTGATCTGGTCGGTTCCCGAGGTGATCGCCAACCTGTCCGAACTGGTGGAACTCGCCCCGGGCGACCTCATCATGACCGGCACGCCCGAGGGCGTGGCCGCCGTGGTGCGCGGCGATGTGCTGGAGGGCTTCGTCGAGGGCGTGGGCGAAGTGCGCACCAGGATCGTCTGAAGAGTTTGACTGTTGCGGCCAGGGTGCGGCGGGTAGGGTGGGGGGCCATGTGCCCTGCATCCCCCCCCGCCTCTTGCCACTCGGCCTCCTGCCGATTGGGCTGTTTGCGCTGGCCTGCGGCTTTGCCCCCCAAGCCTCCGCTGATCCGGCCTGGCGTGAGGCGGATCGCGCCCGGCGTGAGATGCAGCGGCAGCAGCGCGTCACGGAATGTCAAAACCGGGTGCTCGCCCAGCAGGGCCGTTATCCCACGGCGGCCGAATTCCTGGCCGCGCGTCAGGCCTGCAGCGCCGCACGCTGAGGGCAGGGCCCGTCAGCCCAGCAGCCCAGCCAGAATCCTGGGCTCCAGTTCCGCCAGCACCGGATGGGGGCCGAATTGCTCGCCTGACGCCGCCTCCAGCAAGGCGAGTGCGCCCGAGATGAGCGGCGCGGGGGTGTGGCTCGCCCGCGCCACCGCCTCCAGGAACGCCAGGCCAAGTCCGGTTTCGATCATCGGGCGGGGCGGATCGGGCAGGCCGCCCCCTTCGGTGATGAGCGTGGCGATGCCCGGAAGCCCCTTCCGGCCCAGGCTGGCCGCGATCGCATCCCGTTCCGCCGCCAGGGCCAACAGCAGCCGGCCCAGCCCGTGCGGCACGCCGGGCGGTGCGAAATGGCGTGCCGCCTCGATCAGGGCGCCCGGCTCTGCCATGGCTGCCGTCAGAATGTCACCGAGGGGTTCCACCGGCAGGCCGAACAGATCCTCGGTCCGGGCCATCAGATCGGCGGCCGATTCCGGCGCCTCTACACCCATCCAGAGGCGCCGTCGCAGCGCGGTGATGGCCACCACGCCATCCGCGTCCCGCCGGGCAAGGAGGGGCGGCACGGGCAGCGCACCGATTCGCGGATGGATGCCCCGGGCCGACATGAGCTGGTGCAGCAGTGCCGGTGCCAGCCCGCCACAGGGCACGAACAGGAAGTCCGGCGCGCCGATCAGCGCGCTGGAGAGCCGTTGCAGCATGGGCAGCAGCGCCTGGTCCGGCAGGGCCACCACGATCAGCTCCGACAGCTCGGCCGCGCGCCAGAGGTCGGCGGCGACATGAATGCTCCAGCGCCCCTCCAGCACGCCGCTTGTGTTGATCTGGCTGCGCAAATGCCGTGTGCCGCCGCCGCGCGGTGACCAGAGCGAGACCGCATGGCCCCGCGCGGCCATGATGGCGGCCATGCCGCTTCCAGCCGGCCCCGCGCCGAGAACAGCCACCCTCATGCCTGCAAACCCCTTGATCCCGTCAAAATGCGCCGCCCGGGGCCTGCGCCGCAACTCTGTCACACAGGATTCGCCATCCCGTCATTGCCCTGTTGCTGAACGCGCGATAGCGAAACCGGATGAACACAGAAGCGCAGACCGTGCCCGCCGCCCCCCGCGTGGAACAGGCCAAGCCCAAGGCGCGCCGCATGAAGCGCGGCCGGCCACTGCGCTTCCAACCGCGCATGCCGGGCCAGATCTGGAATGACGTGCTGGGGGACCGGCCGGTGGGCGGGCGCTTGCGCGCCTTTCGCCGGATTGTCACGGCAGTGCTCTTTACCCTGCTGTGCATCCCCATCCAGGCGGTGCTGGTGCAATTCGACGGGCCGGTCAAGAACCGCTTTGCCCGCTTCTATCATCGCAGCCTGTGCTGGATCATCGGGCTGAAGCTGCGCGTGATCGGCACGCCCTGCCAGCAGCCGCGCACCCTTTATGTCTCCAACCACTCCTCCTGGCTGGATGTGCTGGTGCTGGGCGCCACGCTGGATGCGCGCTTCGTCTCCAAGGCGGAGGTCGCCTCCTGGCCGCTGATCGGCTGGGTGGCAAAGCTCGGCCGTTCCATCTTCGTCAGCCGCAATCGCGG